>JANPGT010000288.1:0-7102 GCA_031424135.1 Chitinophagaceae bacterium | reverse complement strand
CCGATGTCTCCGCCACGGCATCACAAATTTATATGGGAGCACACAGTGCGGGACTCGGCGGCTCCTGTTCCGCAATCATGATTTGGATACTGAAGACGGCGAGTCGTGCAGGGAATTTTCGTTGAGCTCATGATCAGTTTGCACAGACATCGCCTGGAAGGTCTATAAGGAGCGGTTTATTTCTTCACCGGCCATTCAAATGCTTTCGAGCCGGTGCTTTCATACCAAGCGGTATCTGCTGATGCGCCGTTGTTAAAAATATTATCAAGAGTATAGTCCTTCGCCTCCTTGTCGCTCAACTGCTTAGTCCAGGCAGCACGGCCTGCAATACTGCTTCCTTCACCGGTATTCTTATATTCCGCGTAAAAAGCCGTCTGCTCATTGGCAGCATTGTTCCAGTTATCCCAGCCGGCAGCAGCCAACTGTTTCGGCAGGCTGCAGCGCATAAAAACCGTTCTGGCATAGGCCCGCCATGGACGGCCCAGGAACAATTTATTCACAGTTGAATCTGCTGTGATGGTACAATCTAAAAACACAAAACCGAATCTCTTTTCTTTTGGGGTATTGGCCGCCGTTATGAATGAATTGGCCTTGCAGCGGATGGTACAGCGCTGAAAAATAGCCGTAGCCGGGCCAAAGATAAAATCAGTGGTGCCTTCAATACAGCAATCGGTAAAATACTGCCGGCTGTTTTCGCTACTGGCAAAAATAGTATCCTGGTGACCAATAAAACGGCAGTTTTTGAATACCGCTTTGTCGGCATCAACATACAAAGCCAGCGCCTGCCCTACCGGCCCTGCCGAATTCACAAAACTGATATTCTCTGCCCTGAACCTGTTCCCCGAAATCTTAGCCGTATAGGAAGTAAACGTGTTTAATTTACCCCTGCCGGAATAATCATTAAAACTGATGATTGTTTTGTCGATACTTTCACCAATAAAACTGACATCGGTATTATTGGCCGGCAGTTCTATCTTCTCGTTGTAGACACCATTTTTTATATAGAGGGTAATGGGTGCCAGCGGATAGACCCGCATGGCGTCTATGGCATCCTGTATGTATTTAAAATCCCCGCTGCCGTCTTTGGCTACTGTAAATATATATTTATACTGCTGCGGGTTGCTGGTTTGAGACAAAATGGTGTTGCAAAGAGAGAATAAGATCGCGGCCAGGAATAGTTTCTTCATGAAGGCGTTATTTTTTTTCTGGTGTAACGATTATCCTTTCGGCCAGCTCCAATCGCTGATCTTTGATGCTTTTTAATACCAGTTCTGCCATAATTCTAGCGCCCATTTCATTGAAATGGGTATTGTCTTCCTTGCCAGCGGGATAATTGGGGTGTTCGCCCGGCCGCAAATGATTATAAAGATATTTTGATTTGTCCAGTCCCCATTCCTGCAATAATTGCTGGCTCAGTTTATCCAGGTCTATTAATACTGTATTGTTTGCTGCCGCCACTTTCCGCACAATGGCCGAATAAACTTCATGTGTGCTTTCCAGTTTACCAGTACTGTCAAACTTTCTTCTTGCCACCGGAGTAATCAATACCGGGATGCCTTTTTTACTTCTTGTATCCTGTATGTATTTGGCAAGATGAGCGGCAAATTCCGTCTCCGTGGTATAGGTAGCCTTGGTAGGCACTTCATCATTGTGGCCAAACTGGATAAACGCATAATCGCCTTCCTGCATATTATCTATCACCGGTTGCCAGCGGTTTTCCTGCATAAAACTGCGGGTGCTGCGGCCATTCTGTGCGCGGTTGTCTACCGTAACCGTAGAATCCCAGAAGTATACAAAAGGCATGCCCCAGCCGGTTTCAGGGTAGGTTTTAGTAGCTTTTACAGACATGGTAGAATCGCCAATCAGCCAGAGTGTTATTTTCTTTTTTGGGGGAAGCGCTATTGCCAGTACAGCGCAGCAGGCAACGGATATCAGGGTATGTTTCATGTAAGCTGTTTAAAATGGTTTTACCAGTGTGCTGATGTACATTTCAATATTGCTGTATAAGATATCTAAGGTATGCTTTGTTGCATCAGTGGCATCTGCCGGGTTTAGCCCTTTCTTTTTCTCCCATTCATCGGGCATACCATCCTGGTCGGTATCCGGCAGCGCAGGTAAAGATTTCAACGCAGGCCAGGCATTGATGGTTTGTTCGTAAGGCGTACCATGTGCAAAACCTCCCTGTACGTCTATCATATGGCCCTTGCGGTGGGATACATCATTGATGATACGCTTGTCCAGCGTGTCGCGGCGGTAGCTGGCCCCTGCCTGTGTAAGCACCAGCGCATAAGCTGCGGCAGCCTCCTGGGTTTCCACGTTTACGAACGGAAATGGCACATCCAGTTTTGCCACGGCTTTATCAGTTGCTGCGCCTTTTTCCAGTGTAATTCCCAGCCAGTTATCGTTGGTCACCGCTGCCGCATCGTCAACATAATTGCCGTTTACATAGTACTTGCCAAAAGCAATAGATGGCGGTTTGCTCCAGGGGTTGGCAATTCTTGTCTTTACATTTTCTTTTGTTTCGGGCCCCCACTTGTAATAATTGTTTACAATATTATAACGGCCACCCTCACCTGCATATACATTGTTATGACCCCAGTTATAGATAACATTGTTCCTGAAATCGCAATTCTCTTCCGGCGCATTGCGGATACCGTCGAAGCGCGGTGTACGGCTGTTGCAGTGTGCAATCAGGTTGTGGTGAAAGGAACTGTGTTTCCCGCCCCAGATGGCGCCGTAGCCATGCTGCTCGTAGTCTTTATCGCCGGTTTCAAAATGATACGAGTAGTTCAGGGGTTCTGCCAGCAGGTTCCATTGCAGCGTGGTACTGTCTCCTGCGTAGACTGAAAACAACTCATCGGTGCTCCAGCTGATGGAACAATGGTCTACCATTATATTTTTCCTGCGCGTGCCCCCAAAAGCGTCATCGCCGCCGTTGCCATCTACCATGCCGCCTTTCTGGTATTTATCGCCCATGCGGAAACGCATATAGCGTACAATCATATTATCGCCGCCCAGCATTACGGGCTGGTCGGCCAGGCAGATGCCATCGCCGGGCGCTGTCTGGCCTGCTATGGTAACATCGCCTTTAATCACCAGTTTCGTTTCAAGGTGAATGGTGCCGGAGATAGCAAAAACAATTATCCTGGCGCCTTTTGTTTCGGCGGCTTCCCGGAAACTGCCCGGGCCGCGGTCGTTCAGGTTAGCGACCATCAGCACGCGGCCTCCCCGGCCCCCGCTGGTATATTTTCCAAAGCCTTCTGCACCTGGGAAAGCCAGGGGTCTATTTTCCGGCTGCCCGATACCGGTAGTTGCAGCCTGCTGTGCGGCACAGCTGCCGGTGCAAACGGCATACAGCATAAAAACCAATATGCTCCTGGATAAATTCATTCGTTATATTTTAAAAGGCTGCGGTTATAATTAGGCTGGTGCGTGAGACACGCACCACGGCAATGACAGACATCAACAAAAATTTAAATTACTGATTAACCGCCTGTCAATACCCGGGGTTTTGTTTCAGCTTGCCCTGGTAAGCGTCCAGTGTTGCCTGGTCGAACGGAAACAATTCACTTTTGCCGGCTACAAAAAAGCGGGCAAGGCCGGTTTGCAGCGGCAATCCATCAATCACGTTTGTACCCAACACTTTTCCCCAGGGAAGGGCCGTCCAGCCAGTAGTGGGCGAAGGCTTTTGCTTGGGTCTCCAGAAAGGCTGCGCGGTGGCAGTTCCCCCTACAGTATAAAACTGGATTTCTTCTCCGTTGTTTTTCCACCATACAGAATCGGGCACATTGGTATAGGCGCCGGTAGCGTCTCTTATCTGCACCAGCTTAGCCCTTGTCTCGGCCAGTTTGGTGGAGAGCAGGTTCCAGCGCAGCAAATCGTATTTACGGATGCCTTCGTGGCCAAATTCAAGGTAACGCTCATTTACAATGGCGTTAAAGAAGCCGTCTTTATCGGTGGGGGTTGTGCCAATGCGGCTGGTATTGCCGGCAAAAGCACGTTTGCGCACTTCTTCAAAGGCGGTAATTGCCTGTGCGGTAGGGCTGCCATTAATTTCATTCACTGCTTCTGCATACATCAGTAACACATCAGAGAAGCGGATCAGCACCCAGTTATAGCCCACATTCAGCACTGTGCCGGGCAGCAATGGATTGCGCCAGTCGCGGCGGTATTTACCTGTATTCAGCGATACCAGGTTGTTCATGCTCTTGGTATTAAACAAAGCCGCAGAAGAAGTGGTATTGGCACGGTACCAGGTAATGGTAACATCGCGGCGGGTATCTACAGAATCAAAAGCATAAAAATAATTGGGCAGCATGTTAATGCCACCGCCACCTGCACCATAGCGGCTGGAGGAACTCAGGTTGGGGCCATCGTAATTGCCCATGCGGCTGTCGCTGTTGCCATTGCCACCGCCTGCACCTACCTCAAATAAAATCTCTCCCTTGGGGTCATAGGTAAAGGAGGTTACGTTTCTCCACACATTTTCAAAACTGGCGTTCAGATCGTGCTGCGTTCTGTTGTTCATCAGGTCGGCACATTCGTCTCTTGCAATGGTATAGTAATTCAGGTAGTCTGCACGGCGTTCCATCTGGCCATTGCTTCTAAGGGCATAGCCTCCCCTGAATAACGCAATACGGGCGCGCAATGCTTTTACGGCGCCTTTGGTAATGCGTTCGCTGCGGGCGCCTGCATCTGTTCTCCAGGGTACCAGGTCTTTTGCCACCGCCAGGTCGGCCAGCAATTTATCGTAGGTAGAGTCGCGGTTGGCAGACGCAATAAAAAGATTACTTTGTTTGTAAGCGGGTATCATGGGAGCAGGTACATCGCCCCAGTTGCGGATCAGTTCAAAAAGAAACTGCGCCCGCAATGTAAGCGCTTCGCCATATAAACGTTTCAAACTGGCTTTTTCTGTATCGGTGCCATTATTGTATTTATCCATCAATGGCAGCTGCTCAATACAGAGATTGGCTTTTTCAAGTCCGCGGTATAATTGACGGAAGGGATTGGACACTTCTGCATTGGTGAGCAGCAACTGGTAGCGGCCCACGCCCCTGCGGCCATTGTCCAGGTTGCCGCTTACAATGCCTTCATCCGTATCGTATGGATAATACATGCTGATGCGGATGCCATAACCATTATCGCCCTGCAGCTCATCATAAACGCCTACCAGCGCGGTGGTGGCATTGGATATATCTGAGAAAGCCTGTGGTATGCTGTATTGAGAAACCGGTTGTACTTCAGTATATTTTTTACAGGCACTGAAAGCCATCAGCAGCAGTGTAAAAAAGAGCGTTGTATATATTATTTTATTTTTCATTTTTTCTGGCATTTATCAATTTAGAAACTAAGGTTTACACCAAACACCCATGTTCTTGATCTTGGGTAGGCGGCAAAGTCAACCCCGGGCGTAAGCGGATCGCTTCTTCTTGACGTTACATCCGGATCATACCCGCTGTAACTGGTGATGGTAGCCAGGTTGTTAACAGTGGCGTATACCCGCAGGCTGGCAATCTTTATTTTATTCAGCAGTTTGCGCGGTAAGGTATACCCCATGGTAAGGTTGTTGAAACGCAGGTAAGAACCATCTTCTACCGCCCATGAATGCAGCCACCAGCGTTGCACGCGTACCGGCGACCAGATGCTGGCGTTGCTGTTCAGTTTCTGCAGCTCCGTGGGGTCTGTAACCCGCTGCCCGGCAGCGTTGATATTGGTAAACCTGGTTTTCATAGTGTTCAGCATATTCAGGTTGGGGAAGGCGCCGTCTGTCCATTCCAGTTTATTGGCGTTGTAGATATCGTTGCCCACTACAAAATTTACAAAGATGCTCATGTCGAAATTCTTATACGTAAACTGGTTGTTCCATCCTCCGGTGAAGCTGGGGTTGGCATCGCCAATAACCGTTCTGTCTTTATCGGCGGTAATGGCGCCGTCTCCATCCAGGTCTTTCCATTTCAACGAGCCGGGTTGCGGAATGCCGTAGACTGCATTTACCGGTACGCCGGTTTTCACGGTATACGCGCCGGTGCTGCTGTTATAGTCAAAATCATTTACCTGGTAGAATCCATCAGTTACAAAGCCATACATCAAACCTGCCGGCTCCCCTACTTTTACCAGGTAATCGTCTACGCCATCGCTGCCCTGCCAGCCGGAATTGCGGGTTACCTGTGTTACCCCGCCCAGGCTTTCTATGCGGTTTTTATTAAACGATATATTGAAATTGGAAGTCCAGGAAAAATTTTTCTTCTGTACGGCGATGGCGCTCAGCTGGAATTCCACCCCGCGGTTAGACGTAGCGCCGATGTTCTGCAGCTGTTGTGTGTAACCGGTAGTAGGCGGGATATTCACCGCCAGTAACAGATCCTTCGCGGTGTTTTTGTAGATATCCACGGTAAACTGTACGCGGTTATTAAACATAGAAAGATCCAGCCCAAAATTGCTGGTGGTGTTCTTTTCCCAGCGCAGGTCGGGGTTGGAAAGCGCAGACGGCGCAAAGCCCGGCAGGATAGAATGATTAAAGGCGTACTGGCCGGTAACACCGTATAACTGCAGGTAGAGCAGGTTGTCAATACGGTTATTGCCTACTGCGCCATAGCCATAGCGTAGTTTACCATCGTTGAGCCAGTCAATTTTATCGAACCATTTTTCTTTGGTGAAGCGCCAGGCAACGGATCCGGATGGAAATACAAGGGAACCGTTTTGTGCACTGAATTTGGAAGATCTGTCTGAGCGCAGGTTAAAATTGACCAGGTATTTATCATCGTAGGCATAGCTGGCGCGGCCAAACCAGCTGAAGATGCGGCTGGGCGGCTGTACAAAAGAAGTGGGCAGCGGTTGTGCAGAACCGGTAGGTGCAGAGCCGAGGCCCATATTGGCCAGGGCTTTCTCTGCAGTAATGTCTGCAGGGAAATAGCGGGTTTCAAACGCGGTGGCCTTGGAGTTTACATCAATCAGTTCCTGCCCGGCCAGGATGCTGAAATCGTGGTGTGATTTATAATTGTTTACCGAGTACTGCAGGGTATTTGAATTGCTGATGGTACTGTTTTTCTGTTCGCCGATGGAAGCGGTGGGCAGTGAGGCAAAGTTGCGGGCGGTGGAGGTA
>JANPGT010000287.1:0-3575 GCA_031424135.1 Chitinophagaceae bacterium | reverse complement strand
CCTACAACGCCGTCTCCTGGGTCAGTAGCAGAACGCCAGCGGTTGCGGTAAGTGCCCAGTGCATTGTCTGTAAAACCCTGCCCTGTTCTGCCCAGCGCACGGCCCAGCAGCGAGTAAATAGCACCACCCTGCTGACCCTGTACCAGTACGGTAAGATCAAAACCTTTATAACGGAAAGTATTGGTAATGCCCCATACATAATCAGGATTAGGGTGGCCGACAATGACACGGTCGTTGGCATCAATCACTTTATCGCCATTGGCATCAAAATATTTTGGATCGCCCGCGGTTTCTGTACCAAACAAAGCTGCGCCTTTGGCAATATCATCCTGCGAAAGAATACCCACCTGGCGTACTGCATAGATACTGTAGATCGGCTGGTTCAGTTGAAGGATGCTGTGCGCAATATCAAAGGAAGAAGGAATCAGTATCTGGCTTTGTCCGCCGGCCAGCGCAGTTACTTTATTGGTATTATGACTCAGGTTGAGCGAGGTAGTCCACTGAAACTTACCGGTGGTATTACGGGTAGTCAGTTCTACTTCCCATCCCTTATTTTTTACTTCGCCGGCGTTGCTTAGGTAAGATCCAAAACCGGTAATACCCGGAATAGGTACGTTCAGCAACAGGCCGGTGTTCTTTTTATTGTAGTAATCAAAAGAAACAACAATACGGTTTTTAATAAAGCCTGCATCAAAACCTATATCTGTTGTTTGTGATTTTTCCCAGGTTAAATCAGGGTTGGTGATACCTGCTGGCGCCTGGCCTATTACTGCTACACCGTTAAGATCATAATTATAAGAGCCCAGTAACGGTATAGTGCTGTAATCACCAATATTGTAATTGCCCGAACTGCCCCAGCTGGCCCTTAATTTTAAATCACTGATAAAATCAACCTCTTTCATGAAATTTTCTTCAGATACCCGCCATCCCAAAGAGGCGGAGGGAAACAGGCCCCATTTGGTATTGCTGCCAAACCTGGAAGATCCATCGCGGCGAAGACTGGCCGAAAGCAGGTATTTATTATTGAACGAATACTGCAACCTTCCGAAATAAGAAATCAATACATTCTTTGCTTCTGTGGTATTACCGGTAAGAGCGGTGGCCGCATTCAGGGTAGTAATTACGGCGCTGTTGAATCCACCGGTAGAAGACAATCTTACATTATCCAGTTTGTCTGCATTATAAGACATACCCGCCAGGAACGATACATCATGCTTTTCCTTAAATACCCTGTTATAAGAAAGTGTATTCTCATTTACAAAAGTCTGCTTACGGTAACTGGTGTACGAGCCGGATGTCTGTGCGCTTAACTGTGCCAGCCTGGTGGCCAGGTTACTGGCAACAATATAGGGGGTATAAGATTTACTGCTGTTGTCTGTATTGTCAAAGTTCACCGTGGTTTTAAAAGACAGTCCTTTGATGATCTGGTATTCGCCAAAAATAGAAGTAAGCGTACGGAAACGGGCTGTTTTTCCGATTACATTCTGCAGTTTACCAATAGGACTGTTGGTAGAAACGCTCCACCGGTATTGTCCGTTATTGGCCACATTGGGATACAGGCCCATCGTGTCTTCCTGTACCGGCGTAAAGCTGGCCATCTGGTGCAGTATATTGTCTTTTCCTTCTACACCTGGATCATTTACAATAGAATAGGTAGGTGCTATATTTAAACCAAACTTCAATTTTTTATTGGCGTTCACTTCCACGTTGGCGCGGGCTGAGTAGCTGGTGTAATCTGTATTGATCACCATACCCTCCTGCCTTACATAGTTACCGGAAACATAATAACGCACAAACTCGTTACCACCGCTGGCAGAGAGCTGGTAGTTCTGTACCAGTCCTTTTCTGAAAGCCTGGTCCTGCCAATCTGTATACCGCAAACCCGGATGGCCGGGCATTGCCCAACGATCATCTGTCATGAAGCCTGTGTTTACCTGACCAACGGGCAATCCTAAAATAACCCTGCGTTGTTCGTTGGTCTGGCTGGCGGTACGCCCCGTGCCGGACGCCACCCATTGCGCATTGATCATTTCAGTAGCACGGTCTACCCACTCTTCGCCATTCAGCATATCCAGTTTACGGCTGCGCTCCATATAACCAAGATTGGTATTGAAGTTGATGCGGGCTTTACCTATTTGCCCTCTTTTGGTAGTAATCAGCACCACCCCATTGGCAGCCCTTGAGCCATAAATAGCTGCGGCAGCTGCATCTTTCAGCACCTGTATAGATTCAATGTCATTGGGATTAATATTATCCAGCGGGTTACCGGTACCATAGTTACCTGAACCATTAGGTGCAGCTGTTGCCAATGGAAAGCCATCAATTACATAGAGGGGTTCATTACCGGCAGTGATAGAACCGGTACCTCTTATCTGTACACTAAGTCCTTTGCCCAGCGAACCGGTAGTTTGCTTTACTGCAACACCAGCCATCTGACCTACCAATGCCTGGTCTACCCTGGCAATGGGTCTTTCGTCAAGGTTTCTTGCATCAAAGGAAGCAACAGCCCCTGTTACATTTCTTTTTTTCTGCGTACCGTAGCCAATCACCACCACATCTTCCAGTATTTTTGATTCTTTCTTTAAAGCAATCACCATACTTCTGCCTTCTTCAGCTGTTATAGTTTCTTTTAAATAACCCACCGCACCAATTTGTAACTGTGCTTTTTTTATAGTAGCAGGAATGCGAAGGAAAAACACCCCTTCATTATTGGTAGTGGTACCAATAGTTGAACCTACTACGGTTACTGAGATGTCCGGAATTCCTTTGCCGGTGGTTTCATCCAGCACCCTGCCATTTATCTGGCGATCCTGTGCCAATAGCCCGGCCGAAAACAGCAGGCATGTCATTAACAATAAAAAAATATCCTTTTTCATATGCGTCGTTTTTGATCTTTTCAGATAGTTGATAGATGGGTTGAGCGGGGCAGCTGTCGCCCCGTTGCAAAAAGAAAAATAAGAATGAAAGAAAAAGAAAGATGGTATAAGCAGTGTGGAAAATCGGCACTATACCTGGTTAGAAGCTGATAATAAATAGTCATCTGGCAATAATTTTACAATCGAGGACTAAATGTAAAATTACCCTCCTCATTCACCATCCCGCTCCATCATGATGCGGGCTAACTATTTACGCAATCGTTCCCGGAGAAATGCAAAAAAGATGAAAGGTAAAGGGCAAAGGGTGAATGGCAATAGTGATCAGGCAAGTATCGTCATTGAATCGCCGTTGTCATCGACCCTATCAACGCCGTTGTTGTTGCCTGCCTGCCGGTAGGCAGGTTTTAACCATAACTGTAATTCCCCGCCGATGTCTCCGCAACGCAATCATAAATTTATATGAGGGACCATAGTGCGTGACCCGGCGGTGCCTGTTCCGCAATCATGATTTGGATACTGAAGACGGCGAGTCGTGCTGGGTGTTTTTGTTGAGCTGATGATTTGGTTGCACAGACATCGCCTGGGAGGAGATGCGGTCTGACCTGCGGTACCGATCGCCGACTCCTCGCCCCTTCCCCGCCGATGTCTCCGCAACCCAATTAAAATCTATATGGGTGATACGGTGCTGGACTCGGCGGT
>JANPGT010000286.1:0-8581 GCA_031424135.1 Chitinophagaceae bacterium | reverse complement strand
CACATTCTTAGAAAGTTCAAACGCTTCTTTTGAAAAAAGCTGGTAGGGCAAATCTTCGCCATCATTACTGGGGCCCCAGCTTAAACCAAAGCCCGGTGCCGGCTTGCCTGCTGCTTTCATTTGATCGGCAATTGCTTTAAGTGCTTTTTTACCAGCTTCATTTACTACCGCGAATGGCAGCGTTTGTAGTTTATCCGCATCCGCCGCTTGCAGGTTCAGTGCTTTTAATACTTCTGCGGCAATGGACTGCGTGGTAGCTTTGTCCAGCATGCTCATGCGGAAGGAACCGCTCTGGTTAATGGCTTTATGAAACAATCCTTTTGCAGCGGGCATGGCCATCAGCGTATTTACTTTTGCGCCGCCACCGGATTGACCAAAAATGGTAACGTTGTTCGGGTCGCCGCCAAAACTGGTAATATTATCCCGCACCCATTCAAGCGCCACTTTAATATCCAGTATGCTAAGGTTGGCAGAGTGTTTGTATTTTTCGCCGTAGGCAGATAAATCCAGGTAGCCCAGTACGTTTAAACGATGGTTGATAGACACTACTACCACGTCTCCTTTCTTAGCCAGGTTTTCGCCGTCGTAAGAAGGCAGTTCCTGAGAGGAACCTGCAGTAAATCCACCGCCGTGTATCCAGAACATTACCGGTCTTTTCTTTCCGTCGTTGATGCCCGGCGTCCATACATTCAGCCGCATACAATCTTCACTGGTATACCCCCAGTCGTGATGAAACACAAACTCGCTTTCATCCTGTACCGAAGTGGTGGCATCCATCAATGGCGCTACCGGTCCCCAGCTGAGCGAGCTGCGTACGCCCTGCCAGGGCTTTGGTTTCTGCGGCGCTTCAAAACGTTTGGCCTCCGCATAGGGAATGCCTTTGTAGGTGTAGATGGCGTTATTGATATACCCGCGCACCTTTCCGGCACCTGTACTGGTAACGGCGGTATTTTCGCCGGTAGACAACTGCGCTTTTGCAAGTGAACACAGAAAGAACAAACCCAAAAAGGAAATGATTAATTTTTTCATACTGGCATTTTTTGAGAAGATGATGTTTCGTTAGAGAGGCAGGTCAGGGTCTGGCACCGCCTGCCCAACAAGCGATCGTTATTTTGAAAGATTTACACACTAATGTAAGCAAAGTGTCAGCAAGACACCAAATAATATTTTTGTTTGCGAAAAGCGGTAGCCGCATTTTCCCCCTTTCCTGGTGGCTCCGCCGCTTACCGGCATGCATTTCATTTTTTATATTATTTTGAACTATCTTATACCTCTATTCATTCAAACGCATTGCCCGATATGAGAAAGCACTTTATTTCCGCCACCTTTTTTGCTTTCATTTTGCTGTCAGCCGCCAGTTGCAAAGAAAATAACCGCGAAGCTGCCACGGCTGAAAAGCCTGTTCTTTATGTGCCAGATGATCTGGAAGTAACCCTTTGGGCATCCACGCCGCTGTTTTACAACCCCACCAATATAGATGTAGATGCAAAAGGACGTATATGGGTAACCGAAGCCACCAATTACCGCAACTTTAATAATGATGCTGCTACATTTCTGCATCATGCCAAAGGAGACAGGGTAATGATACTGGAAGACAGCAACCTGGATGGCAAAGCGGACAGGTCGACTGTGTTTGTGGAAGACACCGATTTGATCTCGCCGGTTGGCATTGCCGTAATAGGTAAACAGGTGATTGTTTCCTGCTCGCCCAACCTGATTGTATACACCGATGAAGATGGCGATGATAAGCCTGATAAAAAAGAAATATTACTGACAGGCTTTGGCGGCAAAGACCACGACCATTCATTGCATGCCGTGTATGCCGGGCCCGATGGCAACTGGTACTTTAATGCGGGCAATGCCGGGCCGCATATTGTTAAAGACAAAGCAGGCTGGACGCTGCGGGCCGGCAGTATTTACTCCGGTGGCTCACCCAATAACCTCAGTAACCACGGTAATATGAAAAGCGATGATGGCAAGGTTTGGGTAGGTGGCCTGGCCATGAAAATAAAACCCAATGGCACCGGACTGCAGGTAATGGGGCATAATTTCAGGAATTCTTATGAAGTGATACCGGACTCTTACGGCAATCTCTGGCAAAACGATAACGACGACCAGGTAGTGACCTGTAGAACCAGCTGGTTGATGGAAGGTGGCAATGCAGGCTATTTCAGCACCGATGGCACCCGCTACTGGCAGGCAGATCAGCGCCCCGGGCAGGATATTTTTACCGCACATTGGCACCAGGAAGATCCGGGCGTGATGCCGGCTGGGGATAGATCCGGCTCTGGCGCACCTACCGGCATTGTATTGAACGAATCAGACGCATTGGGCAAACAATACCTTGGCTTGCTGCTGAGTGCCGATGCAGGCAGGAATACTATTTTCAGCTATACACCGATGATGCAGCAATCAGGTTTTAACCTGGGCAAACGCAGCAACTTCATTTCTTCCCTGCAAGATAATAACCAGGTTTACGTGTGGAACGATTCAGCACAGAATTCCAGTACAGATAAATGGTTTCGTCCCAGCGATGTGTGCATTGGTACAGATGGCGCCATCTATGTAGCAGACTGGTATGATCCGGTAGTGGGCGGACACCAGATGAAAGACACCAAAGGCTATGGACGTATTTACCGCATTGCACCTAAAAACAAAAGACTAACGGACCCCGGGATTGACCTGTCCGGTACAAAAGGTCAATTGAAGGCGCTGCAAAGTCCTGCCATCAATGTACGCAACCAGGGTTTCGTGAAACTGAAACTGCAGGGCGATGCGGTGCTGCCCCAAGTGATGGCTTTACTGAAAAATGAGAACCCCTATATACAGGCAAGGGCAGTATGGCTGATGGCGCAACTGGGACAGAAAGGACTGGCGGCTACTGAGCAATTACTGAACAACAGCAATGAACAGATAAGGGCTGTTGCTTATAAAGCCCTGCTGGAAGTGGTACCAGACAGGCTGCCCTATGCGAAAAAAATGGCAACAGATCCTTCTGCCTTTGTAAGAAGAGAAGTGCTGGTATCATTGCACAAATTTCCGTTTGCACAAACAAAAGATTTTTTACCGGAACTGATAAAAAGATACGATGGAGAAGACCGCTGGTACCTGGAGACCATTGGCTTTTGTTTACAGGGCAATGAATCAACCGCCTATCCGCTGATAAAAAAAATGCTGGCAGAAAATACAGCACCCGGCCGTTGGAACAAGCAGATGACAACGCTTGCATGGCGACTGCATCCGCCCGGAGCACTCAATGATTTGCTGCTAAGAGCAAAAGATACAATGCTGCCGGCCAAAGAAAGGCAGCAGTCCATGACGGCAATAGCGTTTATGAATACCGGCGCAGCTGCTTCCGCCATGCTTGAACTATCGCAGTTGAAAGAACCGGCCATTAAAGAAATGGCCGCTTACTGGCTGTCGTTCCGGCAAAGCAATGATTGGTATACGTTGCTGGATTGGCGCAAACTCAGTATTAACACAGCCTATGAAAGAAAACTGGCGCAGATGAAAGTAAAACGGCAAATTATACTGGATGAGGATCAATCGCACGACGAAAGAAAATACAATATACAGCAAATGGCGGCAGATTCTGTTGGCGGCCAGCTGCTGATTGGATTGGCGGCGGAAAACAAATTGCCGAAACAACTGCTGCCCTTTGTAGAAGAAAAAATTTTCAATAACCCAGATCCAACAGTGCGGGTACAGGCCGGCAACTTTTTTAAAAGACCCGGCAGTGGTAAAGTGTATGCCATACCGGCTATTTCCAAACTTGCGTCTAACCCGTTACAGGGGCAAACCGCTTTTGCTGCCAGGTGTGCTTCCTGCCACCAGTTCAATGGCGTAGGGAAAAGTATAGGACCTGAGCTGACAGCTATTGGTAAAAAATTTGGTAAAGATGAATTGCTGGATGCAATGATAAATCCCAGCGCAGCCATCGTATTTGGCTATGAGCCCTGGCTGGTAAACATGAAAGATGGCGAATCTGTTTTCGGCCTGCTGGTATCTGAAAATAAACAGGCTATTGTAATCAAAGATATTTCCGGCAACCAGCATACCATTGCAGTAAATAAGATTGCCAGTAAAAAGAAACAGGCACAGAGCCTGATGCCCGATCCGGAAAACAATGGATTAACAGAACAAAACCTGGCAGATATAGCAGCCTATCTTTTAGCGGGAGGAAAAAAGTAGTGGCAATATTGTAAGTTTTCTAAGCTGCAGTTTATTTGTTGTACAACAATATTCCAGATGGCACAGCAATCAACCCCTAAAAAAATGGTCAAACATATGACACACACATTTTCAGTGAAAACGCCCTGCTTTTGATTACAGAAAAATTATATAATTTTGCACAGTCTTTAGCAAATCCGTAGCTCAATTTTACCCTATGCCTTCATTTCGTAGCTGGTTCTTTATTATGTTTACCTTGGTTTTTGTATTCGCCTGCAAAAAGTCTGATCCGCCCGTACTTTCTTCGGCTAAACTCATCGATTATTTTATTTTTAAAGCCGATTCCAACAGCGTGCTGAAAAATGGAGATGTTTATGGAATAATATCCAACGATTCTATTTTTGTTGGCGTATCTGATGGCACCATAATAACAGCACTCAGCCCCTCTATCAACTTTAAAGGAAAATCCATCAGTCCGGGCAACAATATCCGGCAGAATTTTACTACTCCTGTGCAGTATACAATTACCGCTGAGGACGGAAGTACCAGGGTGTACAAAGTAATTGTTTCCTACTTGCAGACAGCGAAAGAGATCATCTCGTTCAGGTTCAATGCTGCCGACAACCCGGGGCTGGTAGCAGATCTTGTACTGAGCGTTGGTAGCGATACGCTCAATGGTTTGATATCTCCGGATATTGATCTCCGCAACCTTGTACCCACTATACAGTTTAAGGGAAAAACCATCAATCCTGGCAATAAAAAAGCCCAGGATTTTTCGCTGCCGGTCAGCTATACTGTTGGTGCAGAAGATGGGAGCAATAAGACTTTCACCGTTAATATAAGCGCCAATGCAACAATTTATGTTGGCAGCTATAACGGATACCTGTATGCCCTGGAAGCAAGCTCAGGCAAAGTGAAGTGGAGATACAAATCGGGCGGTACTGTGTACGGTCCGGCTATCAGTAATGGGAAAGTATATGCCGGCAATTCACTCGGCCATTTTTTTGCAGTAGATGCAATGACGGGGGGCCTGCAATGGGACCTGCTGCTACCACCCGGCCAATACACTGAGCCTGCCATTGAGAATGGTATAATAGGAGTCAGTTGTTTTACAAACGGGATAAGCGGTTATTTGTATGCTATCAGTCAACAAAAAGGTTCTCTTCTCTGGCAAACAGGCAGCAATTCTATCAGTGGGTACTTTAGTCCAACCATCATTAATGGCATCATGTATGGATCCAGCTTAGGTCGTGGACTGGAAGCATTTGATGCAGCTACCGGAACACTTATTTGGCACCAGGATATTGGTATTGGCAGGGGCAATCCGGTAGTGGTTAATAATACAGTATACAGCTTCGGTGAGTTAACCAGTTTATCTGCATTTGATGCTGTTACGGGTAGCCTAAAGTGGAAGGCCAGCCAGGGTGGAACTTCCATATCATGTACCAGCCACGACGGACTTATTATTGGTTCTTATAACGGTACTATCAGGGCGCTTGGACTGGCGGACGGAATTGTAAAGTGGTCAGTTGGAGGGTATGATCTCTTATCCCCCCCTTCATACACCCGCGGCATGCTGCTTGCCGGCGGAATTGGGTATACTATTTTTGGCATTGACGCAACTACAGGCACACGCCTCTGGTCAAGGGCATTTGGATTCAACGACACTATTAATTCTTTGTTTACTGCCGCCAACGGCGTTGGCTATATTAGCATATCTGGGGGAAGACTGCTGGCGGTTAATGCAGCAACCGGAACCATCCTCTGGGTTTTCCAGGAAGCCGGATTTATTGGTTCCAATGCCTGTGTTGCAGACAGTAAGGGGACTGCTTATTATGCATCAGAATCAGGTAATCAGCAATAAATTACGCTTTATTAATGAAGTGCGTTGCGCCTGTCACCTGCAGGCTGGGTTGATATGAAATTAAAGCTGCTGTAGCTCCCATAATAAATACCCGGATTGATTAATCAGGCATTTATTTCCTTGAGTATTCTTCCAGCGATTCGCGTTCTCTCCTGGAAAGGCTATGGATGCCCTGTTGGTTAATCTTGTCTAAAATACGGTCTACTTCCTGCTCGCTGTTTTTCTTGCGGGAATTGTACCGGTCGTCTACCGTATAATTGTATTTGTGCTGGAACCAGTAATTGTCTACAAACAATAACTGCGGGCGGGTAATAATAATTATCATAAATGCCACGGTGGGAAGAAACATGAGCAGGATGGGAATGGTATTATTCTGTAGCGATGAAGGCTCCAGCAGGATGGCCACCAGCATGCCGGTTAACGCACCTCCTAAATGAGATTCATGACCAATATTGTCCTTACCGGAGCGTATACCATAAATGGAAAAGAAAATAAAAATCAATCCAAATACCCAGCCCGGTAAAAAGAAAATAGACATGCCGGGGAATATGGCAATGGAGGCAAAAATGACTCCGTTGATGGCGCCTGAAGAACCTACGGAAGCGTAAGAAGGATTTTTGCGGTGAATCAACAGGGCCACCAGGTTGCCGCCCACCTCGCTGGCGAAATACAGGAGAATAAATTTCAGCGGACCAAAATACGCTTCCAGCTTAAAACTAAAAAAGAACAGGGTGATCATGTTAAAGATCAGGTGCTGCCAGTTCACATGTATAAAGGCGGAAGTAACCAGTCTTTTGTAATCGCGGTAGAGTAATATCTTCTCTACTTCAAATTCAAGACTGGCGTAAAAATCACTGCTTTTAAAACCTTTGTAAGATATAAAGCAGGTGGCTGCTATTATAATGAGACTTACAATGCCCGAAATTCCCATACGGTACTGCTTTTTATAAAAAAGGTTTATTCTGTTGACTGATAATCAAATTTAATGAAAAATGTCTACAACTGGATAACCCTGTGATGGGCGGGAAGGCTGGCAGGCAGTTTTGTTTCTTTGTTAAAAAGCCCGAATACCGTGCTGCCGCTGCCACTCATGGAGGCATATACGGCACCCAATGCATAGAGGTTTTCTTTCAGCGTCTGTATTTGCGGGTATTGTTTAAATACTACCGGCTCAAAATCATTTTCCAGGTAATTCTTCCACTTCGCTACAGGCTGCAGTACAGCCTCCTTAACAATGGCGGGTTTTGCAATGGTGCCGGTAATGCCCAGCTGACCAAAGGCCCAGCCGGTATTTACGTGGATGCCAGGGCTGGCCAATACAAGCTGGTAACCGGAAAGGTCCAGCGCCACCGGCTCCATCATTTCTCCGCGCCCGGTAGCATAACAGGCCTTTCCCTCAATAAAAAAAGGACAGTCGCTGCCCAATTGCAGGGCATATGTAATTAATTCCTCTTTATTAATGCCCAACTGGTATTTGTTGTTGAGTAATTGCAGCATGAAGGCACCGTCAGAAGAGCCTCCACCCAGGCCCGCCCCCATGGGAATATTTTTCAGAAGATGGATGGTTACAGGGGGAAGTTCCGGGAAATCATTTTTTAATAATTGCCATGCTTTCATGCAGAGATTGTCTGCAGGAGCGCCATTTACCGGCAATCCGTAATTGTGTATAGATGTCTGGCTATTGGCAGCAGCAGGAACAATTTCAAGGCTGTCTTTCAGCGGCACCGGGTAGAATACAGTAGCAATATTGTGAAAGCCGTCGCTGCGTTTTTGCAGCACCTGGAGCCCGAGATTTATTTTACAGTGGGGGAAGGCTATCAATTATTTTGAATGTTACATTTTAAATGTTGAATGATTTGTGCATACTGTACGAATAAAGAATTCAAAATACATCATTCAAAATCTAAAATAATTAATCCTTTCTGCTGTTAATTTCATCCCTGATGACAATGGCCCGAAGATAATCTTCGTGTTCCAGTACTTCTGTCAGCAGGCTGTGCAGTTCTTCAAGGGTAAGGCTTTTCAGGTCTTCGTGGCCTGCATGTTCGCTGATGGGTTTGGGCGGGGCATCTGCACCAGCACCTTTTTTCTTTTTGCCGGTATCTTCCATTAATATGCCGGCACTTTCAAGAATGTGCTCGTAGGTATAGATAGGACAGCCAAAGCGAACGGCCAGGGCCAGGGCATCTGAAGTGCGGGAATCGATTTCCACCGTATCGTTTTCGCTTACACAGACCAGTTTGCTGTAGAAGATACCTTCCTGCAAATCGCTGATAATGATTTCAGTAAGATCTACGCCAAAAGCATGCATGAAGTTTTTCATCAGGTCGTGCGTGAGGGGTCTGCTGGGTTGCATTTTTTCCAAAGCTACTGCAATAGCCTGGGCCTCAAAGCCTCCAATTACTATTGGCAGGCGTCTCAGTCCATTAATTTCTCCCAGTACCACTGCGTAGGAATGTGTTTGGGTAATGCTATGCGATAACGCCACTATTTCCAGTTCGATTCTTTTCATAATAAAACACGAAAATAACGGAATTTTGAAAACAA
>JANPGT010000285.1:0-2878 GCA_031424135.1 Chitinophagaceae bacterium | reverse complement strand
GCAAGCTGCATTAAAGTACTCTGCGATTTTTGGGACGGCACTTTCGGTTATGGCATTTATTACCCATGGGTATGTTTCTATTGCTTGTATTGCGCTAATGGGTCTTGCCAACGCATTGATGTGGCCCGCTATCTGGCCCCTGGCACTTAAAAACCTGGGGCGCTTTACACAAACAGCTGCCGCTTTATTGATTATGGGTATTGCTGGTGGTGCACTGGTGCCACTGTTATATGGCTACCTGAAAGGAGCTCCCTTCAATTTGTCTAACCAACTGTCTTTCCTCATTTGTATGCTGCCGGCTTACCTGTATATTCTTTACTATGCCGTTAGAGGCAACCTGGCCAAATAGTACAGGTTCAGCAGTCCGGAAATCAGTTATAACCGGGTAATATTGATGATGACTACCGGCGGATCAAACGCCTGGCCATAAGATGCGCGATCGTAAATATGGTGAACAACACTCATCCCTTTCACTACTTTCCCAAAAGCTGCGTATCCCTGGCCATCAGCATTGTTATCGCCACCAAAATCAAAGCCAGCCTGGTTGCCCAGGCATATAAAGAATTCTGTAGTGGCGGTTCCTGGCTCCATCCTGGCAAGTGAAATTATGCCGTCTCTGTGAAAAATGCCGGTTTTTGAAGTAGGCTCATGCGGAATACCCGGCAGGCTGCTGGCTTTTTTATAATTGGTTTTCCACAATCCTCCCTGTATAAGATTCGCCTTTGGTGCATCTGAGGGTTGGTTATCGTTGCGCAGCACCCGGTAAAAATTACTATGTTTATAAAATCCCGAATCGACATAGGATAAAAAAGCGTTCGCCGTTTGCGGTGCCTTATCCGTGTAAAGCTCAACCTCAATTTTGCCGGCATCCGTTTCTATAACAATATGCGGGTTCTTATAGTTGGGCGAAGAGCATGCCGGCAACAGGAGGAAGCAGGTTAAAATCAGCAAAGTATTTTTCATATACAGATGGCGGGTTATAACTAAATATGAAATTAGTACTATAGCTTATCAGGTGGGATTGTTGATCATTAATTTTGGCTCTATAATCACCTTACTGAAGGGCATGGCCAGGCGCTGCTCCTTGGTTTTGCCCAGTAATTGCAGCAGCAGCTCGGTGGCTTTTTGCCCCTGCTGGTAAGGATACTGCTCAAGGGAGGCCAGTGGCGGATAAGCAGAATGAATGCTGAAGGGAAGATTGGAATAGCTGACAAACGTAATATCCTTGTTTATTTTCAGCCGCTTCTTTTTTGCATACTGTACAGCATCCAGTAATACATAATCATTAAACGCCACAATAGCATCCGGTTTCCGTTTAGCGCCCAACAGCTTTTCCATGGCATCATAAGTGCCTTTTTGGGAAAGATCCGTACTAACTACCAGCGATGGATCATATTTCAGCCGCTTGCCGGTCATGGCTTTTATATAACCTTTTTCTCTTTGCTGGCTGGCAAACAGCTTGCCGGGCCCGTTTATCATGCCGATGCTGCGGAAATTCTTTTTCAGTAAAAAATTTACCGCCTGCACGGTGCCGGATTCCATATTACAGGCAACATAATGAATATCACCCGTATCCGGTATCCGGTCAAAAAACACCACCGGTATATCATATTTGGCCATCGCTTTAAAATGGTCGTAGTGCTCAGAATTTTTTGCCAGCGAAACGATAAGTCCGTCTACCCGGTGATCCTTCATGGTAGTAACAATTCTTTTCTCCCTTTCTTCGTCATCGTGGCTCTGGCCCATCAGTACCGTGTATTTCTGTGCATTGGCCGTGTCTTCAATGCCACTGATCGCAGCAGCAAAAAAAGCTTCTGACAGTTCAGGCAAAATTACGCCAATGGTAAATGTCTTCTTTTGCTGAAAAAAAATGGCTTTCTGGTTAGGCTCGTAGTTCAGTTCTGCCGCCAGCTGCTGCACGCGGGTTTTCGTACGCAGACCGATGCTTTCATGGTTGTGCAATGCCCTTGATACGGTAGAGATGGAGATATTGAGGCGCTGGGCAATTTCCTTTATGGTTGTTACGGACAATTTTTATTAAATATACAAAAAGGATACGATTACCACTGCCTCTTAACACATTATTGGTTGGCAAATACACATCTTCTTCATTTTGATTTTATAATTAAATTACATGCATGATTCACCGATATACTGCTTTTGTACTGCTGTTTGTTTTAATGGCTGGTTTGTGCAGCGCCCAGCAAATAAAGTATACAACTGTAAATGATGGTTGGAAGGCAGATTCCCTGGGAAACCACCGGGCGGTAGTGTTATACAGTGGTAATGCCAAAGCAGCCCGGGTAGTGATTGCCTGGCGCAGGCGGGATGCGCACCCGGAAATAAAGCGCATTATCGTGCAGGAAGCAAACACCGGCCAGCTGGTCAATAATGTTTATTATAAAAGCATCAACCGCGAATCGGGTGATATCGTCTTTGAGCCCATAGCTGGCCCCGGCAGGTACTATGTTTATTTTATGCCATATAAGAACGAGGGTCGAAGCAACTATCCAATGGGCGTTTACCTGCCTGTACAAACTACCGCCAGTGGGGCATGGCTGTCAGCTGTACAGCAGGCTATAGTAAAACCCAACGCCTTTTGTAATGAAATACAGTCCGTAGATAGTTTCAACAGCTTTTATCCCATGGAAGTAATCGCCACCGCTGCTGAGACGCAGCAGCTGCAGAGGAAATATGCCGGGGCTGCTTTTGTCGTTTTTCCCGAAGACCGGATGCACCCCATTGCCATGAAGACGGATTTGCCGCAGCGCTGGATAACAAAAGGACCGTCTTTGAATTTTGCTGCAGCGGCAGACAAAGAGGAAAACTTCTCTTTCCAGCTGGGCGTATATGCCCTGCAGCCACTGGAAGACATCAG
>JANPGT010000284.1:0-18874 GCA_031424135.1 Chitinophagaceae bacterium | reverse complement strand
ATAGTATGATGCCTATGGATATAGCACTACTTGCCCCTTTTGAGGTTTGTATGCCACCACCACTGACTATTTTGATTGATTTTTTTCATTGCAGTGCAAATATGGGTGAGAAAATTTAAACGGGCAAATCTTTTTTGGACTAAGTGAACAAGGAGAAAGGAGGGTATTTTTTCGCGCAGAACCAGCAAAGGAAAAGAGGTTGGCGGCCAAACGGGCTGAGAGTACAAGGAGAAAAGGAGAGGAAAAGGTATCGCACAGGGCTAGCAGAGAAAAAGAGATTGGCAACCGGCAATTCACCAGGCGATGCGTTTGATTTAGCCAAAAAATCACGAATTTTAACCGATGAGCGCAAACCACTGCTTTATCCTTCCCGGACTTAATAATTCTGGTCCGCAACACTGGCAAACTTATTGGGAAAACGACTACGGCTTTACCCGCATACAGCAGGCAGACTGGGATAATCCTGTGGCGGATGAATGGATAAAAACCATTGAAGAAAAGCTTAACAGTTACCCCATGGAGGAAGTAGTGCTTATTGGTCATAGTCTTGCCTGCTGTACCATTGTAAAATGGGCGGAGCGATACGGACATTTTATTAAAGGCGCCTTACTGGTAGGCCCCAGCGATACTGAAGCGCTTTCTTACCCACCAGGTACAACCGGTTTTACACCCATGCCAGCATACCGCTTACCATTTTCCTCCATTGTAGTAGCCAGCAGCGATGATTTGTATGTAACCATAGAACGGGCCAAGTTTTTCGCCGGCAACTGGGGCAGTCAATGGGTGAACGCGGGTGCGCTGGGCCATATCAATACCGCCTCCAATATTGGCAACTGGCCGCAGGGCTATGCTATTTTACAACAACTCATTAACCCCTGAACAATGCTTATTCAACACAAACAAATTGCTGGTAAAGGAATGTTTTATGTGGGCCAGGATGGTGCTATACGGGCGGAACTGGTCTACTCAAAACCGGCAGCCAATAAAATGATCATTGAACATACGGAAGTAGATGATTCACTCGGCGGCAAAGGTGTTGGGCAGCAACTGGTACACACTGCAGTAGAATATGCCCGCAGTCATGATATGAAAATTGTACCTCTCTGCTCTTTTGCCAGGTCAATATTTAATAAGAAGCCGGAGTATGGAGATGTACTGGCTTAACAGTTCCTGGTTCACAGTTTTGAGTTCATAGTTCTTTTACCAAGCAAGCGAACTATGAACTCAAAACTAAAAACTATAAAACGCCCTTTGTACTTGGCAAATAATTACTCAGCGGATCCCGCTTTACCGCCATGCGGATGGCCTTTGCAAATGCTTTAAAGATGGCTTCTATTTTATGATGCTCATTATCTCCATGGCATTCAATATTCAGGTTGCATTTTGCCGCATCTGAAAAAGACTTGAAGAAATGAAAAAACATTTCGGTTGGCATCTCACCGATTCTTTCGCGCTGAAAGGAAGCATTCCATACCATCCAGTTGCGACCACCAAAATCTATCAGCACTTTGGCATCGGCTTCATCCATGGGTAAGGCAAAGCCATAGCGCTCCATTCCACGTTTATCTGCCAGCGCTTTTGCAAACGCTTCTCCCAGTGCAATGCCGGTGTCTTCAATAGTGTGGTGTTCATCTATATGCAGGTCGCCATTGGCCCTGATGGTGAGATCTATTTTTCCATGCCGGGCAATCTGCTCCAGCATGTGATCAAAAAAACCAAGACCGGTTACAATATTGGCCTTACCCCTGCCATCCATATTTACTTCAATCTTTATCTGGGTTTCATTGGTATTTCTTTCGTGTACCACCTGGCGCAGGCCCAGCCGCAGGTACTCATATATTTCGGCCCATTTAGTAGTTTCCAGCGCAATGGTACCATCCCTGTGCAGTGAAGCAGCTTTGTCTGCAATTTCACCTGCCCCCAGGTTGGGATCGTTGTTTAACCAGATGCCGCGGCAGCCCAAGTTCTTTGCCAGCTGTATATCGGTGATGCGATCCCCAATAACGTAAGAATTTTCTATATCGTACCCCTCATTATTTAAATAGCCGGTGAGCATACCAATACCCGGCTTACGGGTAGGTGCATTTTCTTTGGGATAGCTGCGGTCTATATGCACGGTACTGAAATGTATCCCCTCTCCTTCCAGGCTTTTCATTACCAGGTTGTGCAGGGGCCAGAAAGTATTTTCAGGAAAGCTGTCTGTACCCAATCCATCCTGGTTGGTGACCATCACCAGTTCGTAATCAAACTCACGGGCAATACGGCCCATATATTCAAACATGTTTGGGTAGAAAGTAAGTTTCTCGTAGGAATCTAACTGGTAGGTTGGCGGCGCTTCATTGATAAGTGTGCCATCCCGGTCTATGAATAATACTCTTTTCATTAGTGTTTTACAGGCGCTTTTTTTACAGCGGGTTTAGTAACTGGTTTCTTTGCAGCGGGTACTGCAGCGGTGGTTCTGGCAGCTTTCACATCTGCTAAAGACACAGCGCTGGCTTTATTGCCAAAACTATTTCTTATATAGGTTAGTACATCTGCTATCTGCTGATCGTCCAGCTGTGCACCCTGCGGTGGCATGGGGTTATGAAAACTATCTCCGTCAATTTCTATTTCTCCACCTTTCAGTCCGTTGATAACAATCCGGGCCAATGCTTTTTTATCACCCAGCACCCATTTGGTTTTTACCAGCGGCGGGTTCATGCGCTGCACCCCCAGGCCATCAGCCTGGTGACAGGCCATACATACAGTTTTATACACTTTGCTGCCGCCTTCCATGGAAAGCCTGATGCCTGATTGACCCGTGCTGCTGACTGATGCTACCAATAAGAATATAAATAAAAACGGGAAAACGATTCCTTTCATAAAAACAAAAGCTGAAACACCTGCTACGTTACAAGTGTGCGACGCAAGAATGCTGAAAGCAATTACTTACGGCTGGTTCAAAAAATTATTTACCATTGTACGAAATCTTCCACACAGTACCGTTGTTATCATCTGATACATACAGCGCACCGTTTTTATCCTGTGCCAATCCGCACGGGCGGTAAGCAGCCCTGTTGATATTGGCGCCGGCGAAACCATCGGCAAACACTTCCCATTTGTCTGAAGGCATACCATCTTTAAACGGCACAAACACTACAAAATACCCTGCCTGTGGTTCGGGGTTGCGGTTCCAGGAACCATGGAAGGCAATGAACGCACCATTTTTATATTTAGCGGGAAATTTTGAACCGGTATAAAACAACAGGCCATTGGGTGCCAGGTGACCAGGAAATTGTACAATTGATTTTGTCTTGTCTTCGCAGCGCCCAACTTTATTTCTGTCGCCACCATATTCCGGGTTCAGCAGTTTTGCTTTCTTATCATTGTCGAAATAACAGTAAGGCCATCCGCAATCTGATCCTTTTTTAATACGGAACATTTCTTCTGCGGGGTTTTCTGCACCTTCTTTCTGGCTGAACATTTCAGGATAAAACTGGAAGAGCATATCGCGTCCATGCTGCATTACATAGAGATCATTTACTTCATTGTTCCAGTCCAGGCCCACTACGTTGCGCAGTCCTGTTGCGTAACGTACACCATCGCCATAGGTCTGGTTCAGTTTGTCTGCTTTAAACTGCCATATACCACCGGCTGAATCCAACAGCGGGCAGGGATCCTGTCCGGGTGAGCCCTTGGTCCTGTCCTGCAACTGGCAGGCGTTAGACGGAGCGCCGATATTTACATAGATATTGCCTTCATTGTCCAGCGTAATCGATTTGCCCTCGTGCTGCTGTTTATCCCACAAGCCGGTAATAATTTTTTGCTCAGAAGCCTGGTCAACCCTGGCTGTTTTTTCGTCTATTTTATACCGGTATACTTCTGTATTGGAAGAAGCATAGAGCCAGCCATTTTTGATGGCAATACCGGTTCCTTTATAATTACCAAAGCCGGTTATTTGATCTGCTACGCCATCGCCATTTGCATCGTGCAGGTGGTAAATACCTTTGCCGTCCTTTAATTTGTCGAGTTTTACGAATATGTCGCCATTGGCAGCCACTACAATATGGCGGGCGCGGCCCAGTCCGCTGGTAACTTTTATGGAACTGAAACTGGCGGGCAGTGTTATGCCGCCATCAGCTGCTGGCGAACTTGTTTTCACTTTTGCAGTATCTCCGGCACAGGCACCCAGCGCCAGCAGCAGGGTGCAGTTAAACAACAGCACAGAACATTTTAAACGATGCATATCTATTGGTTTTATACAATTAAAATTACCTAAATCCCAGTGAAGGTTTCCAGGTTTTTGATTAAATCCGCATTTTCTTTTTCGGTGCCCACGGTAATACGCAGGCAGCCTTCGCACAATTCTACCTTGCTCCGATCGCGCACCACGATGCTGTTTTGCAGCAGGTGGTTGTACACAGCTTTTGCTTCCGCTACTTTTACCAGCAGAAAATTAGCATCACTTTCATACACATGCTGCACTACCGGTAATTTTTTTAATGCCAGCTCCAGCTCACCCCTCAGGTATACAATCAGCTTAATCATATCGTTTACCTGGCCCACTTCTTCCAGCGCTTTCAACACCAGATCCTGGGTTGCCTGACCGATATTATAGGGAGGCTTAACCCGGTTGTACACCTCAATAATTGCCTCACTGGCAAAAGCCATACCCAACCGGAGGCCAGCCAATCCCCAGGCTTTGCTGAGCGTCTGCATCACCACCAGGTTGGGATACTCCGGTAATGCTGCAATAAAAGAGCGGTACCGGCTGAAATTGATATAAGCCTCATCCATTACCACCAGCCCGGGGAAATTGTTCAGCACAGTTTCTATATCTTCCCGGTTTAATGAATTGGCGGTAGGGTTATTGGGAGAGCAGAGCCAGATGATTTTTGTATTGACATCTACCAGGTTTTCCAGGTGAATCAGATCCAGCTGAAAATTATCCAGCAGGCGGGCACGGCGCAGTTCCACATCATTTATATGGGCGCTTACTTCATACATGCCATACGTAGGCGGGCAAATAATTACGTTGTCTTTACCGGGGTTGCAAAAAGCACGGTATAAAATATCGATGCATTCGTCGCTGCCGTTGCCTAAAAAAATATGCTGTGGTGGAATGCCTTTTATGGCAGACAGTTTTTCCTTAATCTTCCACTGCATCGGATCGGGGTAACGGTTGTACCATTTCATCAACGGAGACCCAAGACTGTTTTCGTTGGCATCTATAAACACCCTTGCTTCCCCCTTAAACTCATCCCGGGCAGACGAGTAAGGCACCAGCTTACGTATATTCTCTCTTAATAAATCCTCTACAATAAACATACAATATGCATTATTTTTTTTGGTATAGCAGGTTGATTTTTCGCACAGCGCTAACAGGGAAAAAGAGGTAAAGGCCCATTATTAATTCTCTTACTTTACCCATTTTTCCTCCTCCTCTCTTTGTGCACCCTCCCATTCTCGTTTTCTCTTTGTTCTCTTAGTTTTTCAGCCGCACACTCACTGCATTTTTATGCGCCTCCAGTCCTTCTGCAGCAGCCATCACTTCTACGGTTTTTCCAATCAGTTGCAGGCCGGCCTTACTCAGCTTCTGGTAGGTAATCTTTTTTACAAAACTGTCTACACTTACACCGCTGTACGCTTTTGCATACCCGTTGGTGGGCAGGGTATGATTGGTTCCGCTGGCATAATCACCCACGCTTTCGGGCGAGTAATTGCCCAGGAATACCGACCCCGCATTGACAATTTTTTCTGCCATGGCGTCGGCATTGGCGCAGCTGAGTATTAAATGCTCGGCTGCATATTCGTTCAAAAGCTCAATGGCTTCTGCTTCGTCTTTTACAATAATTATTTTACTGTTTTGCAGAGCCTTTGCGGCAATATCCTTCCTGGGCAATGCCGCCAATTGTTGCGCAATGGATGCCTCTACACTTCCGACTAAGGACTCCCGGCTAACGACCAACACGACCTGGCTGTCTGCTCCATGTTCTGCCTGCGATAAAAGATCCGCCGCCACATAAGCGGGGTTGGCAGTTTCATCTGCGTATACGGCTACTTCACTGGGACCTGCGGGCATATCAATGGCAATACCATCTTTTTGTATCAGTTGCTTGGCGCAGGTGACGTACTGGTTACCCGGACCAAAAATTTTATACACCTGTGGGATGCTGGCAGTACCATAAGCCATCGCCGCAATGGCCTGCACACCACCTGCGGCAAAAATTTTTGTGACGCCTGCTGTTTTAGCAGCAAATAAAATAGCAGGATGCACTTTGCCATCTTTACCGGGCGGTGTACACAATACAATTTCTTTGCACCCTGCAATGGTGGCCGGCAGGGCCAGCATCAGCAAAGTAGAAAACAAAGGCGCGGTACCACCGGGAATGTACAGGCCTACTTTTTCTATACCCACGCTTTTGCGCCAGCATTGCACACCGGGCATTGTTTCAATGATCTCTACCGGGGTGGTCTGCTTTTCGTGAAAAGCTTTGATATTGGCAGCCGCCTGCTGAATGGCCGCCTGCAATTCCGGCGACAGGATTTTTTCTGATGCGCTGATGGCAGCAGGATCCACCAGGAGTTCTTGCAGATCAACGCCGTCAAACTGCTTTGAATAACGTTTCACCGCTTCGTCACCGTTTGCTTTTACATCGGCCAGTATTGCTTTCACTTTGTCTTCCAGCGCTGTGGCATCAAATACCGGCCTTGCCAGTATTTCCTTCCATTCGCTCTTTGCCGGTAATGTATAAGTTTGCATGTTATATTAATGTCAACCCTGGGTACCCCATCGGGAAGGATCCAGGGATTCTATAAAAAAATAATTTCATTGTAGACCGGCAACCACCAGCGGGTTTCATTTTCACACTTCCACATTATCGCATTCTACATTACCATCTTCTCAATAGGTATCACCAGAATGCCCTGTGCACCTGCGGCTTTCAGCTGTTCAATTTTATCCCAGAACTCGTCCTCATTTAAGACGCTGTGTACGCTGCTCCAACCACTTTCTGCCAATGGCAGTACGGTAGGACTTTTCATACCCGGTAATAAAGCAATGATGTCTTTTACTTTGTTGTTGGGAGCATTAAGCAGAATGTACTTATTTCTCTTTGCTTTTTTTACAGAACGTATCCGGAACAATAATTTCTCCAGCAGCGCCAGTTGTGCAGGTGCCAGCTGTTTATTTTTAATGAGCACCGCCTGCGATTGCAGGATGGTCTCTACTTCTTTCAGTCCATTCATAAACAGGGTAGAACCGCTGCTCACCAGGTCGGCCACCACATCTGCCAGGCCGATACCCGGTGCAATTTCTACCGAACCGCTGATCTCATGAATATCCGCTTCTACATTGTGCTGTTTAAGATAACTGTTTACCAGGAAGGGGTAACTGGTAGCGATGCGTTTGCCTTTCAGGCTGGCTACCCCTTCATATTGCTGGCTGCGCGGCACTGCAATAGATAAGCGGCATTTGCCAAAACCCAGTTCCTCCACTACATCGGTTTTCTTGTTCTTCTCAAACAAGACGTTTTCTCCTACAATACCAATATCTGCAACGCCATCTTCCACGTATTGCGGAATATCATCATCGCGCAGGAAAAATACTTCCAGCGGAAAATTATCACTTTCTGTTTTCAGCCGGTCTTTTACATTGCGCAGATCAATACCGCATTCTTTCAGCAGCTTTGTTGAGTCTTCATAGAGGCGGCCCGATTTCTGAACGGCAATTCTAATCTTTGTCTGGTCTGTTGTCTGAACCATGATGTATATATTTTTTCGTCTGAACTATGATTGGTTTTATTTTTATGATTACTATGAACCACCCTCAGATGCCTTACAATTTTTCATCATTTTTCTCCGGTTTTTTCCATCCGGTTAATCCACCAAAATCCACCAAAAAAAAAGGGCCTACTTGCGTAAGCCCTTCAATGTTTTATACCTGTATACAAAAACACCATTGGCTTACCGGCTGGGTAAGTTTGCATGATGATGTGTATGTGTAAATTGTTTCATATTAACGGCGCAAAAATAGTACTTACCGGCTGATGACAAAAAAAATTTTACCGGATACTAACTGCTGTAAGTTTTTACCGATTGCTGTTTAACAACGCTGCCTGTTGATTTATTGCTACCTTGAGCGTACTTAAACGACGCCATATATGAATAACAAGCCCCGCTGGAGCAGCTTCTGGCTCCTTTTACCGGCCGCCATTGCCCTGGGTGGCGCTTCCGTTAACAAACATGTTCCCCGCGCACCTCAGCTGGTATGGGCCGATGAATTTAATTATACCGGGTTACCGGACAGCAGCAAATGGAACTATGATCTGGGTGGTGATGGCTGGGGTAATCACGAACTGCAATATTATACAGGCAAAAGAGCTGAAAATGCCCGTGTAGAAAATGGGAACCTGGTGATTGAGGCACGCAAAGAAAAATGGCAGAACAATGATTATACCTCGGCCCGGCTGATGAGTAAAGGGAAGGCCGACTGGCAATACGGAAAGGTTGAAGTAAGGGCCCGTCTGCCCAGGGGTACCGGTACCTGGCCGGCTATCTGGATGCTGGGTTCCACTACCCCGCTGAAATGGCCCGATGATGGTGAAATTGATATTATGGAGCATGTAGGTTATCATCATGGATACATTCATGGTTCCGTGCATTGCAAAAAATATTACCACAGTATTGGCACACAGAAAACGGATACCATTGCCGTAAACGACTGTTCAGAAAAATTTCATGTCTACAGCCTTGACTGGAGCGCAGATAGCATCAGCGTTGCGGTAGACGGCAAAACCTTTTTCAGGTTTGCCAATGAGCACAGCGGCTATGAAGCCTGGCCTTTTAACAATAAAATGTACCTGCTGCTGAACCTGGCTGTAGGCGGAGACTGGGGGGGCGCCAAGGGCATTGCCCAGGATATCTGGCCACAAAAAATGGAAGTAGACTATGTGCGGGTTTTCCAATAATTGTGCACTACAAAACCATAGATTCTCCAAACAATTACACATTCAATTTGTATTATTTCACCTGATTGTAATTTCGGCCTGTAAATATTACTTTGCACAAGCCTGCATTATTAACTTTAACGAGCTGTATGAGACTTCACCTTCCTGTTGTGGCCATATTGGTACTTATTTCGGCATGTTGCCTGATGGGTAACTGCAGCAAGAAAAATGCTGCTACCTCCACTACTGTTACGCCAATAGATACCACACCTGCGGTTCAATTACCTTATAAACTGGTATGGTCTGATGAATTTGATGCACCGGGATTGCCCGACCCTTCCAAATGGGGCTATGACGTAGGCGGCAGTGGATGGGGCAACAATGAGCTGGAATACTATACCAATGCCAGAACTGAAAATGCAAGAGTAGAAAACGGGAACCTGGTAATAGAAGCCAGAAAAGAAAGTTTCGGTGGCCGTAATTATACCTCGGCCAGGCTGCTTACCAAAAACAAAGCCGCCTGGACCTACGGGCGGTTTGAAATAAGGGCAAAAATTCCGCGCGGCAGGGGCATCTGGCCTGCTATCTGGACGCTCTCCGCCAATGAACCACTGAAATGGCCCGATGACGGCGAATTGGATATCATGGAATCGGTAGGATTTACCCCACATGTAATTTATGGTACAGCGCATAACAAAAGTTATAATGGCGCCAACGGGTTGCAGAAAGGAAGCAATATTACCGTTGCAACCGCAGAAGATAGTTTCCATGTATACAAAATGGAATGGACTGCCAAAACCATCGACTGGTATGTAGATGATAACAAATATTTTACTTACGGCGACCCCGGAATGGGCTTTACTGCATGGCCTTATTACAAAGATTTCTTTATGATTTTAAACGTGGCCGTAGGTGGAAACTGGGGCGGCGCACAGGGCATAGACGACAATATCTTTCCGCAACAGATGCTGGTGGATTATGTTAGGGTATACCAGCGGAAGTAAACCAGGCTGGCCATTGCGGCTACCGTGCAGGCGAAGCGAATACAAAAGACGCCCAAGCCCCGCCTCAGCTATTTAAATTAATCTGTTTCATCATCATAATCTGCATTCTATTGGCCAGTTCTGGTTCATAAAAACATGGCTACCCAACAAAATGTTAATCTTACGTGGCCGGCGTACTTTTGATAAAGTCCGTAAGTCATAGTTACTATAAACAGGGTCAATGAAAGCATCTCAACTTGTTATTTTTTTACTGGCTAGCTCATTTTTTGCGAAAGCACAGAAAGTAGACAGCATTTATTTCAACCTCTACACGGACAGCCTAAAAAAAGGCACGTACAATTATATAAATGTAGATGGTAAACTGAGCAATGGTCACTGGCTGCCGCTTACGGCCAAAGAAATCAGCTTCAGCGCCAGCGCCGGCAGTTTCGATGGCAATAGCCTTTTGATTGACAAAGACGCAGCAATAGAAAAAGTGACTGTAAAAGCCGTACTGAAGACCAACTCCGCCGTTTTTAAAGAAACTACTATCTATATAAAAAAACTGCCGGATAATGAACGGCTAAAAACTACTGATGAAGTGATGCGGCCTGCAGGCAGGAACAGGAGAAGCCGGTAGCCATCATCCGGTCTGACGTCCCCGTCAGACCGCCTTTATTGTCTTTGATGGAGCGAACTTAACCGCAGATTTCGCTCAGACGAGGACGTTAGACCGGGATCCGTTTAAATTTCATTATTATACTTGCCATACGCAAAAACCATCTATTCGTCAGACCTTGACGTTAAGACAAATACCAGGAACGTCCTGTAAATCAAATACGCCCCTGTTGAGAGGGGCGCATTTTTATAATTAGTACAAACTGTAAAAAAAGAGACTACATTTTTTTAGCGTCTTCCAGGAATTTGGCCAGGCCGATATCCGTTAGGGGATGTTTCAGCAAGCCAAGAATGGGTTCCAGCGGACAGGTACAAACATCGGCACCTGCTTCAGCACATTTTACAATATGCAGGGCGCTGCGGATGGAAGCTGCCAGGATTTCTGTTTCAAAACCCTGTATGGAATAAATGCGTGCAATCTGTGCTATTAATTCAACTCCATCCCAGCTGCTGTCGTCTATACGACCAATAAAAGGCGACACATAGGTAGCACCTGCTTTTGCCGCAAGAATGGCCTGACCGGCAGAGAATACCAGGGTACAGTTGGTTTTAATACCATTGTCTGTAAACCATTTCAGCGCCTTCACCCCGTCTTTAATCATGGGCACTTTCACAATAATATTAGGATGGATAGCGGCTAATTTCTTCCCTTCTTCCACAATGCTGGCAAAGTCTGTAGATAATACTTCTGCACTGATATCTCCATCAACGATTTCGCAAATGGCTTTGTAGTGCGCTGCAATAGCCTCTGTTCCTTTAATACCTTCCTTGGCCATTAATGAAGGATTGGTGGTAACACCATCCAGAATGCCTAACTCGTTGGCCTCCTTTATCTGTGCCAGGTTGGCAGTGTCTATGAAAAACTTCATGCTGACTTTATTTAATAAACCCCTTTAGGGGAATGGGGGAAATAAAAAAAACGGCAGGCTGATTACATCGCACCGCTACAACCGCCTACTCTTGCTGCGTTCCCGCCCTGGGAGGGTTCAGCAGGAGCTGGTCGTGTAAGACCTGCCGGGCGCAAATATACGGAAGCGTAATTAATTAGCAATTGTCTATTCAACAATTTAATTGGACTTATCATTGAGCAACGAATACTGAGCAAGGAGCTGTCAGCCATTAGCTGTTCGCTATTAGTACTTTATCCAGCGGCCTCCAGCCCAATTTCCCATAACCAATTCCCCATTCCTAATCAATAGCTGCTTCTTCCCGTCAAAGAATTAATATGTGTAATACCCACCAGTTCATCTACCCTGCCATTGATAGCCCTGAAATAAACAAGAATGGTATAGCTGTTTTCAGTATCCCACAAATTTCCCTCTGTATCATCAAAACTGGCGGCACCGCCGGCTTTATCAACGGTAACATAATCGTAATTATAATACCCGTTCTTTAACAGCAGGCTGGTTTCATACACGCCTTTCTCTGCATTGTACTGCATCTTTGCTTTTTCATCCATGCCGTAATTGGTAAGTTCTCCAAACAGGTAAACATCCTTATTGGCCATTATCCGGTTGCCATTGGGTACAAAAGTGAAATGTGTCTCGCCAAAATCAGCCTGCCACAGGTAGTTCACGCTTTCGCTGATTTCATTATAGTACATACCGTTGATGTCTTTATAATACACCAGCCGCTGCGGCGTACGGTCCAGGTCGGGCTTCACATAGATATCTGTACTGTTGGTATTGTATTTTGCATTGGCAACCCTGTCGCTCTGCAGGCGGAAACTGCGCAGATCAAGCCAGCGCCACTCACGGCCGCCGGGAAAGACAATATCATCATTGTTATATTCAAGTGCATTGGGGCGTATAAAAGTGGGTTTAAGATGGGTAATGGCATTGTCCCAGCGGTTATTCTGCAATATCACCACTTTTACCTGCTGAATGGGATTGATAAAATTCAGGTTACCCGGGCTTACATTAAAAACTATTTTCTGATGGGTTTTGAATACCTGCCCGTTAAAAGGCTGCTGTATCTGTGCGCCCACGGTGGCTTTTTCTTCTATCACCAGTACACGCCGCGTAAAAACAATTTTGGCAGTATCACCATCGGCAAAAACCTTCAGCAGGTAATTGCCGGAGCGGGAAGGCAGACAACTTTTTTCCGGCACGGTGGCCATGTAATGCGTGTATTTAACCAGCGCAATAGAAGAATTGCGGTAATTGGTAAGCCGGTTTTGGGTAAACCCTTTTATATAATCAAACTCGCTGAGAATGGTTTTGGTCCAGTCTGCATTGCAAAGCTGCCAGGTGTAGGAGTAATTGCGTACGCCCCCATTGAGGTCGTCAAAATTCAGATCCAGCAGATCAGATCCATTCAGTTTAATAACCGGGTAAGCCAGCGGATTGCCACTGTAGTTCAGCTTAACATTGCGGATATTGCTGCTGTATATCTTATCGGGCACCTGGGCGGCTATCGTATTCGCCAGCCATAACATCGCTATTACAGAACAAATAAACTTGTGCATGTGTGGTAAGATGAGATGATGAATCCTAAAGTTGTACAAATTTGACTAAAAAAAGCACAAAAAGACGGGCTGTTACCCAACACGGCCTATTTTTGATCAATTAAACAGTTTTCTTTTGAACATAGCAGGGTTTATCGCCAGGCGTATTGCCTTTACGGGGGAAAAATCATTCAGCCGCTTTATAATAAGGCTGGCTACTGCCGCTACCATACTCAGCGTTGCAGTGATGATTGTTGCACTGGCCATCACCAACGGCTTTCAGTATACCATCAGCCAGAAGATTTTCAGTTTCTGGGGACATTTGCGCGTACAGCATTATGAAGCGGGCAAAATGGCCAGTGCGGAAGAAACCGCTATTGAAAAAAATGATACCGTACTCCAGGTCATCCGCGCCAATCCGGCCGTGCAATCTGTAAACAGCTTTGCCACCAAAAACGCCATTCTTAAAACCAATGAAACCATCGAAGGCGTGTTGTTTAAAGGCGTTGAAAAGGACTACCGTTTCAGCCAGCTGCAGCAATTTCTGAAAGAAGGGCGCTGGGCGCGTTTCACAGACAGCGGCTACAGCAACGAGATTGTACTTTCTGCCTATACCGCCGGCCAGCTTAAACTGAAGGTGAATGAGCCGGTACTGATTTATTTTATCCAGAACGACGGCAGCTTCCGCGCCCGGAAACTAACGGTAACGGGTATCTATAAAACGGGTATTGAGGAATACGACAAATACATTGCCCTGGGCGATATAAAACTGATACAGCGCCTGAACGACTGGAAACCGGGCCAGATTGGCGGTTACGAAATTTTTTTAAAGGACTACCACCAGATTGACCAAATCAATGAAGCGCTTTTTAACCAGCTGCCTGTAGCCTGGGCCAGCAGAAGTATCAAAGAAATCAATCCCAATATATTCGACTGGCTGAACCTGCAGGATACCACTATCATTTTGGTGCTGATTATTATGACGGTGGTAGCTGCGCTGAATCTTATCACCTGCCTTATCATCCTGGTGCTGGAAAGAACCCGCATGATAGGTGTGCTGAAAGCGCTGGGATCTCCCAACGGCGCCATCCAGGAAATTTTTCTGTACCAGGGAGGGATTATTACCATTACCGGCATCCTGCTGGGTAACCTGCTGGCCCTTTTGTTGTGCTGGCTGCAGCAACGTTATGGCCTTATTCACCTGCAGGAAGAGATGTATTATATTTCAAAAGTAGAGATGCGGCTGGAGTGGTGGCATTTCCTGCTGGTAGACGCCGGCACATTCATCGTCTGCCTGCTTATTCTTATTATCCCCACTTTTATAATACGAAGAATTCAACCCGTAAAGGCGATACAGTTCAGGTAAGATACCCTCACCCCCTGACCCTCTCCAGCAAGCTGGCGAGGGGTGACGCTCCGCAAATTTGCTTACTAATTTTAAAAATGCCTGTTGATTAAAAGTTCTTTCGTCAGTAACATTTCATTTTTTTACGAAATGAAGATGCTATTCTAACGAACACCCCCAGTTAAATTTTGTAAACTATGTTGCAGTAGGACACCCCTCTACACTCCGTGGAGAGGCCCGCCCGGATGAACATCCGTTTGGACGGGGGCCGGGGGTGAGGGAGTGAGGTGTGATAAGATTATGCCCGCGGCTACCGCCGCATTCAGCGATTCTGCCCGGCCAATGCGCGGAATGGTTACCCGGTGCTGGCAGCAATCCAGCAAGGCCGCGCTGATGCCTTTGGATTCATTGCCTATTACAATAACGCCTTCTTTTACCGGCGGCATATCATTCAGCTTTTGGCCTGAAAGTGTAGCGGCGTATAATGCCAGTCCTTTAGTATTTTTTACCAGTTCCGGCAAATCAGTGTACAGCAATTGTACCCGTACAATACTGCCCATACTGCCCTGCACCACTTTAGGGGCAAAAGCATCGGCACAATCGGGACTGCAGATAATATTGCGTACCCCAAACCAGTCGGCAATACGTACCAGGGTACCCATATTGCCAGGATCCTGTATGCCATCCAGCATCAGGGAAAGGGTATTCGAAAAATCAAGCCTTGCAGGTGAGGGCTTTTTAAAAACCCCCAGCACATCATGTGGCGTTTGCTGAAAAGACAATCTTTCCAGCTCCGGTAGTTTCACTTCATTAACAACGGCAACAGGCAGGTTTTGTCTAATGGCAGCGTGGGCCTGCAGCCATTCCGCTGTTGCAAACAGCATTACCAGCGAAGCAGGAACAGCCCCTAAGAGTTCGTTAATTATTTTGGGCCCCTCTGCAACAAATACCTGCTCTGAATCCCTTAATTTTTTTTGGCCCAGACTTTGGATATATTTGACCTGCAATTTTGTGATCATCTATGTTCGTTTTTCCTGAATATGCATTCATTGTACAAACCCGTTAACCTTTACCTGTTCATCCTTATTACCGGCCTCACCGCTATCCTGCCCGGTTGCATTGTTCCCAAAAAATACAACACACAAAAACCATTTGTATTCTCAACAAATATAAACATACAGGGCAATCTCTCCATTGCAGAAAAAGCCGACTTAAAACTGAAACTGGAAAACCAGCTGGATGACAGCCTTAAAGTGAGGCTGAAAACACAATATCCCGGCAGAAGGGTATTAGAGAATCCGCCTGTTTTTGACTCTGCCGCCGCGGCCAGATCAGTGCTGTATATGAACAACCTGCTGCATTCACTGGGCTATTACAAAGGAGCGATTGACTGGGATAGCTCAATGACCGTGAAAACCAAATCGCACTGGATCTACAACCTGTTTCACAAAAAAAACAAACCTGTTACTGTTCAGCAAAGAGTATCTGTAGATTTTGACGTGGTACCCGGCAAGAGCTATAAGTTTGATTCTATTGCTTACCAGTTGCAGGATTCTGCACTGCAGGCACTGGCCCTGTCGAGAATCAATAATTCATTGCTAAAAAAAGGGCAACCTTACTCAGTCGAAATCATTGCCGCAGAAATGGACCGGCTGGTGGATCTTTTCCGGAACAATGGGTATTACAAATTTTCCAGGGATGATTTGAATGGCGAAAGGGATACCGTTTTTGCAGCGCTCATAGATCCTTCGCTGGATCCCTTTGAACAGCTGCAACTGCTGCAGCAGGCAAAAAGCCGGCGCCAGAACCCGGTGATTAACGTTAAAATACAACTGCGCAACCCCGCTGCCACCAACCATTTCCGTAAATACTTTATCCGGCACGTAAAGATTTATCCTGATCTTGATTTGCTGGACGACAGCACCAACGCTACGTATGACTCGGTTACTGTAAACAACATCAACATCTATAATAAGTACGGTAAATTCAAACCTGCTTTTATCGCCTCCAGGTCTGCCCTGAGGCCGGGCGAACTTTTCAGACAGCGTAATTCTACCCGCACCTATACCAATTACACCCAGCTGAACAATACCTTTCCGCAGGTAACCATCGAAGTAGTAGAATTACAGGATTCTTCCCCTTCGCTGGATGTGCTCATAAAAATGTATCCGTCAAAAAAACAGGATATTGGTGTAACGCTGGATGCCAGCTATAATACCGGCGATGTAATAGCTACCGGTAATCTTTTCGGCGTGGGCCTCAACTTTGGACTCAACAACCGCAACGTAGCAAAACAGGCCATCCAGAGCAGCACCAACCTGCGCACCGGTGTAGAGATTAATGTGGGTGATAAATTTATTCAAACCCTGCAAACCAGCCTCTCGCATAATATCAGTTTTCCGCGGCTGATCCTTCCAAAATCGGCTTTAAAACTGTTGAAAACAGACTCACTCCGCTCTCAGCGTACCCTGTTGAACTTTAACGGCGCTTACACAGACAGGAAAGACTTTTACCAGTTGAAATCACTGAATGTATCATGGGGATACCAGTTTTCAAGAAGCCGGCGGCTACGGAAAAGCCATACCTGGTTTATCAGTCTTCCAAATATAGAATACGTTCAACTGGCCCCAAGAAAGAACCTTGATAGCCTGCTCAAATACAATCCCAATCTTAAATTTTCATTTAATACAGGCCTTGTGATAAGTGCAATAGGAGGCTACAATTTTGTACAAACAGCCGCCGACGGCGCTAAGAAAAACGACGTAAGAATTGGGATTGAAGAAAGTGGTGGTCTCTTAGGTCTGTTTAAAACACTTGACAGAGACGCTAATCTTTACCGCTATATAAAGCTGGATGCAGACCTGAAACATTACATCAATTACAAGAAGTCGGCGCTTGTTTTCCGGTTATATGGCGGTGTTGGTATCCCCTACGGAAAAGATAAAAATGGCGTAAAAGAACAGCAATTGCCCTTTTTCAAATCATTCTACGCTGGTGGCCCTTACAGTATGCGGGCCTGGCAGGTGCGACAACTGGGTATAGGCTCCTCCCCTTATTTCGACACCGCCTCCAAAGCGAAAGGGGTTGACAGGTTTGGAGATATACAGCTGGAAGGAAATATTGAATACCGCTTTAACCTGGGTCTGCTGTTCGGTGTAAAGGTGAAGAGTGCCCTGTTTACAGATATCGGCAATATCTGGTACCGTACTAATTATGGAGACCCTAACTATGTTGGGGCCGAATTCAACCTCAATAAACTCTATACAGATATTGCGGTAGGCGCAGGTACCAGCCTGCGGTTCGATTTTGATTATTTCCTTATCCGTTTCGATTGGGCATACAAATTAAAAAACCCGGCTTATTCCTACCTCAATTATGGCTGGTTTCATGATATTCAGTTACTGAAAGGACAGTTCCAGCTGGGCATCAACTATCCTTTCTGATGGGCTTCCTTTTCTGCTGTTACCTGCGCTTCCAGCTGCTCTATGGTTAACGAATCTTTTATGCTGAATTCGCCAATGGCTGTTCTGCACAGGCTGCTGAGGTAACCGCCACAACCCATTGCAGCCCCAAAATCATTGGCCAGACTGCGTATATAGGTGCCCGTTGAGCACACTACTTTGAATTGCAGTACCGGCATACTTATGCCTGTAATTTCAAAGCTTTTGATAAAAAGTTTACGCGGTTCCAACTCAATGGTCTCTCCCCTCCTGGCCAGTTCATAGATGCGTTTGCCATCTTTTTTTATGGCAGAATGCATGGGCGGCACCTGAAGTATGTGCCCGGTAAAAGGTTGGGTGGCTTCATGCAGCTGCGCAGCCGTAATACCGGTGGTATCTTTTATGTTTTCCGGTTCACTCTCCAAATCAAAAGTAGGTGTGGTAGCGCCCAGGGTGATGCTGCCGGTATACTCCTTTTCCTGCGCCATAAAATCATTGATGCGCTTGGTGAATTTACCGGTGCATACAATCAGCAGACCGGTAGCCAGTGGATCCAGGGTGCCGGCATGCCCTACTTTTTTTATTTTGATAAGTTGACGCACCTTCCTGATGACATCAAAAGAGGTCCATCTGTATGGTTTGTTGATCAGCAGCACCTGTCCTTCCTCGTATTTATCCTGTAGTTGATTCAATAGTGATTTTTGGCCGAAGATAGGAAGGAATGGGGGATGGGGAATGGCTGATTTGCTTCCACGCAACAAGCATTAAGGATAGTTACAACATTTTTTTGTGGGCGGATATTCGGCCCCTTCAGGGCCGGTTTTTGTGGGCATGTATTCCCGGGGCTTCGCCCCGGGCTATTCATACTACGCCCCTTCAGGGCTGCAAGAATTGCCGAAAATCAGGCCCAATTCTTAACTTGCAGTTCTCAAAATTAGTCACGTCTCACGTCTCACGTCTCACGTCTCACGTCTCACGTCTCACGACACACGACTCACGTCTCAAGAATCACGTCTAACGAATCAATTCACACAACTAAATACTCTGAAGTAACA
>JANPGT010000283.1:0-7747 GCA_031424135.1 Chitinophagaceae bacterium | reverse complement strand
GGCTAAAAAATCTGCCAGGTTTTCAACAGCGCTGTATGCAAAAACAGACGATTGCAGCGATGTGGGCATTGTCAGCGCATCCGGAACCAGTAATGGCCTGGCATGTTTTATTGCGTCAAATAGATTGCCCGATGATTTGGTGAGTCCGTATTCTTCTTCAATACCGTCTGCAATAACTGTTTTTATGACAGAAGGGATCCACACAAAGTGCGCCTTGTTCATGGAGCTGTCAAAAATGGGCTGGTCAATCACGGGCGTTTCATAATAGACAAGGTTATTGTGGGTGGTGCAGTATTCGCGGAATTTAATCACCATGCTGTCTCCGTATGAAGCGTACGGTCCTCCCGCCAGCGTGATAACTACCGGTAAAGCACGTTTGTTTACGTATTCCAGCAATTCAAGCACCTGGTTGTAATTCCGGCGGCGGTTGTCTATAGAGCCAGGTACCACAATATGAACAGGTGCTGCAGCATCGTATGTCATCCGGGCATGGTTATCGTATTCAAAAACGGCGCCTGGTATACAGAAGAGCTTTTTTTTGACCCCCATGTTGCTGATAATGTGTTGCTGTACAGTTTCTGAAATGGTGCTGAATGCATAGCAAAAATGTGACAGCAGCTTTTTCCCGATATGCCTGATTGTCCGTCTTGGACGCAGTGAAAAAGAAGATTTCAGGAAGTTGTTGGCATCGTGCAGGGTTAATACCACTTTTGTGGCGGGAAGGAGAGCCGCTACCCATCCGTATAGTATAAAATGGGCATCAACCGTATTTAAAAAAAGCAGTGCAATATTTTCTTTCCTGCATGTTTTATATATCTGCCATATAAACTGACGGCTATGCATCCCGGAAGGTTGTACAATCCAGGTATAGCGGGTCATATCATCCGCAAACATATCGGAAAAGCGGCGGTAGGTTTCTGCGTTTACAAAAATGCTGAGCCGGTTGCCCGGTATATCCATAATACGGATCAAGGGGTAGGCGGTTTCAAAATGCTGCGTTTCGAATATGCCTATATTCATTATAATACGATTGTTTCAGTATAGAAAGATGGTAGTAAACAGGTATGCGCCGGAATTTCCGGTTACATTTGTGAAATAGTCCCTGTCAAAGAAACAACTTGAGCAGTATTAAAAATAATTTATTTTACAGTGTCATCCTGTCTGTCAGTCAGGTATTAATGCCGCTTATTTCCATTCCCTTTATAGCAAGGGTGCTTGACCCTTCAGGTGTTGGTAAGGTAAATTTTATTGATTCGTTTACCTATTATTTTATCACCATTGCTGAATTCGGAATAATGGTGTACGGCATCAGGGAAATAGCCAGGCATAGAAACGACAGGAAGGCATTGCAGCAGCTGGTAGCAGAGCTGATGGTACTCCACCTGGTGTCATCTGCCATAACAATGCTTCTTTACAGCATCACCGTTTACTTTATCTGGAGCAGGATAGATGACGTGCGCCTGTTATTATTTTCTGTATCCTTCCTGCTGGTGAATGCTTTTGCCTGTGAGTGGTATTTCCTGGGTACTGAGCGATTTAAATACATTACGGTCAGATCGCTCATAACAAGGATACTGGGACTTATTTCTATTTTTATACTTATCAGCGATGCCTCAGACTATTACATTTACTATGGTATTATTGTAGCTGCGGCCTGCGGAAACGGTATCTGGAATACGGTCAGTCTTTTCAGGGAGCTGCCGCTGCGTTTTAAAGAGATTAACTGGAAAAGGCATCTGAAGCATACCTGGGTAACCTATGCTATCAGTTTGCTGTACAGTGCCACTATTATGCTGGACAATGTGATTCTCCGCCTTGCCAGTACGGTTACAGCGGTGGCCTACTATTCATTTGCTATGAAAATTGTGCGCATTGCAGGACTGCTGTTGAGTGACAGCCTGCTGGTCTTTTTTCCAAGGATAGTTTCGCTCCTGAAAGACAATGAGCAGGAGAAATTACAGGCAGTGATGCTGAACAGTATACGCATGATCATTTTCCTGGCCGTTCCGTTAACAGTGGGGCTTTTTCTTTTGTCGGGCGAACTTGTACATGTTTACCTTGGTGCGTCTTTTTCTACAGTAGCAGATGATCTCAGGATAGTAGCCGTATTTCCCCTGCTGAAAATACTAAGCCTGTTTATGAGCAAGCAGGTGCTGGTGGCGAATAATAACGAGAAATTATACCTTAAAAATCTTGCTGCAGGCTGTGTGGTATTTTGTGCGCTTACACCGTTGCTGTCTTTTTATTTTGCTGACAGGGGTGCCTGTTATGCCATACTGATAACGGAATCAGTTATCCTTTTTTTGAACTATTACTACGCCGCCAGGACACTTCCCGAAATACAGATTTTTGATGTTAAAAGCCTGTTGTATGCCGTACTGGGGACAATGGTATTTCTGCCGGTTGTATTTGTGGTTAGAATATATGCGGTGGCAGAATTCTGGATTTTAGTGTGGTCTGCTTTTTTATGCGCCACAGCTTATTTTGCAATACAGGTTTACATTATCAGAGACAGCTTTGCACTCAATCTTAAGGCCGTTGTGTGGAAATATATATCCAGCAGGAATCACCGGTAATTTACAGATCTTACCACTATGAATGTATATTTTGTAGAAGAACATATTGGCCGGCAGGTGTATCACGGAGGAATAGGCAATATAGACGCGGAAAAAATATTTCTGCAAAAGGGATTAATTCCTTTAAAATTTCCATTCCAATACAATTTTTCACTGAAGGCCAAGTTTCAACGGTTTTTTTACCTTGTAAAGACGTTGCTGACGCTGCCTGCTCATTCGTATGTGTTTTTCCAGTTTCCCATGTATGCACGGCTGGACAGGTGGCTGGTAAGAATGCTGGGCTTCAGAAAATCAATCCGCATTGTTTGCTTCTTGACAGACATAGACGGAATTAAAGATGGCGACAATGAATTATTGCGCATGGAAATAAAGCAATTGCGCCGATACCGGTTTTTCATTGTTCACAATGAAATTATGAAGCAATGGCTGCTGTCAAACACTACTCCCAAAGCAATTGCTGTTATTGATTTTTTTGATTTTCTTTCGCAGCCTGCCGGTATACAAAGGGAAAAATCGAGCGAAATTGCTTTTGCAGGCAACCTTCAAAAAAGTGGGTTTCTGTTTTCGCTTGACCAGCTGAGTAAAAATGCACCCGGGCTTATTTTTAATGTATACGGGCAAAGCCCACCTGACAGGATACTGCAGCAGTCAAACGTCAGTTATAAGGGCTTCCATGCTCCCCACCTGCTGCCCGAAGTGCTTGAAGGGGCTTTTGGACTGGTTTGGGATGGCGATGCGCTGGAGGGGCCTGCGGGTAGCCTGGGCGACTATATGAAATACATCTCACCACATAAGCTTTCGCTCTATATAATGAGTGGAATGCCACTTATAGTTTGTTCGTCTGCAGCGGCAGCGGTATTGGTAAGCAAATATAAAATTGGTTTCGCTGTTAAAAGCCTCTTTGAATTGCAAACTGCGATAGATGGTGTAAGCCCGGAACATTACCGGCAAATGTCAGAGAACGCCATACAACTGGCGGGCGCTGTTTCCAGCGGCCAGATGCTGGGCAATGCAATTGATGAGCTATTAAAGAAGTAAGCTGTAGCTGGCAGGAGTAGCAGTTATGATTTCAATTTGCCCACCAAATTAATATATTCCTGCATGGCAGCTTCTTTGGTTTTGCCTTTCAGCGAAGACCATGCATCGTATTTTGCTTTCGCCACAAAATCAAACATGCCTGGTGCTTCGCCATTGGCATCACCTTCTGTAGCCTGCTTATAGAAAGAATAGAGTTGCAGCAGGCTGTCGTTGCTGGGGCGGTCTGGCAATTCTTTGCTTTCTGCGATGGCCTGGGTAAAAAGGGCGTTCAAATCCATGTTCACTAATTTCTTGCGAATGTAGTAATTAGTTGCCAGTTTGGGCGGAGGCCGGGCGATTAAGGCAGTTTTATTTTTGGAGGGCTGCCTGCTGATTTACGGTACACGTGTGCGACGCAAGGATGCCGAATTGCAGGCCCGCTGCCGGGCTCAAAAAAATAAAAAAGGCCCACCTTAGAAAGGGTAGGCCTGTGTGTGTGAAAAATCCCACTATACACCAACCGTTTTTAATTAGTTTGGCATTAACACGGTATCTACTACATGTATTACACCGTTGCTCTGGTATACGTTTTTAATGGTTACTGAAGACATTCCACCTTTTTCGTCTGTTAACACCAGCTTGGGGCCTTTCATCATAGCTGTTAAACTGCCACCGCTCACTGTTTTCAGTGTTGCTTTACCGCCGCCTGCTTTTATCAGGGCCGCAATTGCCTTAGCGTCGAATTTGCCGGCTACTACATGGTAGGTCAATATCTTGGTGAGTGTGGCCTTGTTTTCTGGTTTTACCAGGCTCTCAACAGTGCCTTTGGGTAATTTATCGAAAGCTGCATTGGTAGGGGCAAATACCGTGAACGGGCCTGCTGACTGAAGGGTTTCTACCAGTCCGGCTGCTTTTACTGCTGCCACCAGGGTGGTATGGTCTTTTGAATTTACTGCGTTTTCAACAATGTTTTTGGAAGGATACATTGGTGCGCCGCCTACCGTTACTGTTTCTTCTTTAGCCATTTTATCCTGTGCATTGGCGGTAGTTATTACCATTACTGCGCTTAAAAACAATCCTGCAATTTTTAAAAGTTTCATCTGTTTGATTTTTGTTTTGTTAATATGTAAATAATGTAAATAAGTATTTCAGGGTATTTGTGGAATGGTTACATGTAATCAACAAAATCACATACGGGCTGGGGAAAGAGACGGATTTAAAGGGCTGTTTTTTTTTGAATAAAATATAAAAGACCCGTGCTGGATAAGGCTGGCCTGGTTTTGTTGATTTTTTTGCCCTGTCAATGGCCAAAATCTTGCGCAGGACCGCTTGCTGGTGGTCCCGGGGCTATTACCCGCCGCCGGTGTTTGGATGCGGAAAAGCTGTATTTTTAAAGCATAAATAACTATTGATATGGCCTATTGGTTAGTAAAATCTGAACCCTCTGTGTACAGCTGGGATCAACTGGAAAAGGAAAAAGAAACGGTCTGGAGCGGCGTTCGTAATTATGCAGCAAGAATTAACCTGCGGGCTATGAAAAAAGGAGACCAGGTACTGTATTACCACAGCAATGAAGGGCTGAATATTGTGGGTATTGCTAAAGTGGTGAAAGAGGCCTATCCTGACCCTACTGCCGAAGGCGATACCTGGTCTGCCGTGGATATAAAAGCTTTTAAAAAGTTACAACAGCCGGTCAGCAGGGACGATATAAAAGCTGACAAGCGATTGGCCAATATGGCGCTGGTGCGCCTGGGGCGTTTAAGTGTACAGCCTGTTACCGACGAAGAGTGGGGTATTGTTATGAAAATGGCAGGTGAAAAATAAAGCTGATATGATGCGGTTTGCAGTGTTAACAATCTTCTTTTTGACAGTACTTTTTTTTGCAGCGGATGCCCAGGCAGACAGTATCCTGGTTGATCCTGCCCAGACAGGCACACAGATAAAAAAGGTTTGGGGTAACCATGTTGCTTATATTGATGCCAAAGTTAAGCCGCTGAACAAATTACTGCTGATGATAGTAGGTACCGGCACTGCCGCCAATCATAATATCCCTTTTTTTAATTTTGCCGCCAGTGCCGTTTACCATGTTGTGAGTATTGATTATAAAAACGAGGTGATTACTACGGCCTGCAGCAACAGCGAAGACAGCGCCTGTTTTAATAAATTCCGCCAGGAGATTGTTTTTGGAGAACCGGTGAGCCCGCTGGTAGACGTAGACAGCGCCAACAGTATTTATAACCGGTTTTACAGGTTGCTGCTGTATCTCTCAAAAAAATATCCCGGCCAGGGTTGGCAGCAGTATGTAAAAAGCAATACCATACAATGGCAGCGCATAACGGTAGCTGGTCACTCCCAGGGCGCGGGTCATGCTGCTTACCTTGGCAAGAAATTCCCGGTTGACAGGGTCTTGATTTTTGCGGGTCCGCAGGATTTCCTTGTTAAGTTCAATGCACCGGCAGGCTGGTTATTAGAAAAAGGAGTCACCAACCCAGGCAGCTATTTTGCATTCCTGCATGTGAAGGATCCGTATGATGTGAAAAAACAACTGGCTGATTGCTTTGCCGTAATGCCGGCCACCGTGGCCGATACGGTGATGGTGCAACCTGGTGGCAGCGTTGTACAATATAAACGCATACTGGTAGCCAGCAATGAAACCTCCAATCCGCATGAAGCAATGATGCAGCCTGCATATGCAAACGCATGGGCCTGGCTGCTCGCCACCGGGTCCGGGAAATGATTGCATATTTTAACTTTTGTGGCGGGTTACTTTTTTGTGGCCACCGGCATTAACAGCAAATCTTCTCTCACTAAAAACTTTTCCATGAAACGCACGGCACCAGCCGCAGCAGCGGACAGGGCCCTGTTTGTGATAACGTATACGGCTGGATTTTTCCCATAGCGACAGCAGCATTATTATTTTCTTCTCCTTTATGTAAATTAAAATTTTCGGCATCTCTCTACCATAATCAAAAAATATATTATGAAACGTTTAGCTCAGTTGCTGGCAGCAGCGCTGCTGTGTCATTTTATTGCCTGTAAAGGAAATAATGAAAAGCTTCCGATGCAGGATGCTGCACTGGTGGTGCAAAAAGAATTGTTGGATAAAACTGCAGCAGCGGATACGGCAGTTGCTGCAGGAAATGGGGTACAGCAAAAAATTGCTCCGGCTGGCAATAACCAAACTAATCAGGATTGGGACAAGAAAATAATTAAGACCGGGAATATTACAATGGAGGTAAAAAAATATGCAGTGTTTAATGAAATGCTCCACAGGGAAATAAAACAGCTGGGCGGATATGTTGCCCAGGAAGAGCAACAGCAGGCAAATGACAGGATTGAAAATTCCGTGACTGTTAAAGTGCCGGTAGATCAGTTTGACAATGCCATCAGCAGGCTAACGCCGGGGGCAGAGAAAATTATTGAAAAGAAAATTACTGCAGAAGATGTTACTGCAGAAATAGTAGATACAAAATCCAGGCTGGAAGCCAAAAAAAGGGTGCGTGATCGTTACCTCGATTTGCTGAAGCAGGCAAGAAATATGAAAGAAATCCTGGAGGTGCAAAACGAGGTAAATGGCATACAGGAAAATATAGAAGCAGGTGCCGGACGCATTGGTTATCTTTCTCATGCATCCGCGTTCAGCACTATTAATATAAGGTTTTATGAAGTGCTTCCCGGCGCAACGGTCAATGATGATGAGCCCGGCTATGGCCGGCGGATGGTGGAGTCTTTCAAATACGGATTGCGTGGATTTGCAGAAATGATGGTGCTGCTGGTATCGTTCTGGCCTTTATGGACAGTAATACTGGTGGTATGGTTTTTCATCAGGAAAAGATTGAAAATAGTTCCTGTCAAAAATCAAAAGCCGGTTGCGTGAAAAGCATTGGTACCACCTAGCCGCTATTATTGGTTTTACGAACAACAATTGGTACCGCCTTTCAGTGGTTGGTGAAAACGCCATGGCCGTCAACCTAAGAAAAGCTAAAATTAATTGGGGCTGCCCTATCTGTACTTTTTCTCTTTAAACAGTATCGCCTCAAAGCCGGCGGGCTTCGTACCCCCGACGCCACTGATTTTTCCTCTTAGGCTATAACTGAGCTTTGGGATATATCTGTGCCATTGCAAGTAGCAGCTGCAGAACAAAGCTGACGGAA
>JANPGT010000282.1:0-13472 GCA_031424135.1 Chitinophagaceae bacterium | reverse complement strand
GCGTGAGGCGTGAGGCGTGAGGCGTGAGGCGTGAGGCGTGAGGCGTGAGGCGTGAGGCGTGAGGCGTGAGGCGTGAAAATGTTTTGGCGATGCAAGGTAAGAAAACCTCATGCTCCGTTTGATTTAACCCCGGGGCGCAGAAAGCTCACGCCAACGGTACGCACAGGGAGCGTAGTATGGTTAGCTGCTGGTTTCATCCATTGCTGTTCGGAAGATGTTCCATGCCGGGTCTGTTAGACCGACCATGAGGCATAGAGCAAAAAAGCCATTTTATGCTTGAAGTTCAAGTTTTTTTTAGGATGTGTCGCTCCTGCAAGAGAAGCGCGTAATTTACAAAGAGTAAAAGTGCTTTTCGTCGGAAACACTGGTCAATGTATAAGATGAAATTCACTTTTAGCCGGAGTAAATTCACTTTTAGCCGGAGTAAATCGTGATTTAGCAAGAGTAAAAGTGTTTTTCGTCGGAAACAATGGTCTATGTTAAAGAGTAAATTCACTTTTAGCAAGAGTAAATTCACTTTTAGCCAGAGTAAATCGTGATTTAGCAAGAGGAAAAGTGTTTTTCATCGGAAACAATTAACATAAAACCTGCCTTTATCCGGATCTGCCTGGGTGGCAAGTGTTTTTACAACTGTTTGTGAAACAGTGTGATCTTGACAGTTCGGCAATTTTTTTTGTTGGCGGGAACAAAAAGCAGGCGTACGGGCCGGCGCCGGTACACTTTATGCAAAAATTCTATCCGGCGCTGCTAAGAAAGAATGCAGGGTGTAGAACACTCCTGGGTGAACCCCGGGAATAAGAACGACGGGTTTACAACCCGGGCAGGGTTGAATTTTTATTTTTTCATTTTGAATTTATTCCGTGAACAGCAGGGAAAAAATATTGGCGGCAGTAAAGAAAAATCAACCGGCCCTGGAGGCATTGCCTTCATTGCAGGATATTAACGCTACCCGGTTCGAAAATCCGCAGGAGACTTTTAAAAAAGTGCTGGAATCCATTGGCGGGGTATTGTTGAGCGTGGGTAACCTTCAGCAGGTAACTGATTATATTACTACCCATTTTAAAGAAGGCAATAAGTACATAAGTACTATAGAGGAAATGCCGGGGATAGAAAAACTGAACAGCGCTGAAGATGCGCACAAGCTGGAAGACGTTGAAGTAGCCGTTATACCCGGCGCGTTTGCAGTGGCAGAAAATTCAGCCATATGGGTTACCGCCGCAGCTTTTAAAATACGCGCTTTACCGTTTATCTGTCAGCACCTGGTAGTGGTACTGCATCCGCAGAACATCGTTCACAATATGCATGAAGCTTATGAGAGAATTGCGGCAGAACAATATGATTTTGGGGTATTTATTGCAGGCCCCTCAAAAACAGCGGATATAGAACAATCGCTGGTGCTGGGTGCACACGGACCCAAAAGTATGACGGTGTTTTTCCTTTCATAAAAAAATACACCGCTAGTTTCCCAGCAAATAATCAACATTAAACTTCACATGCCTGTACAAATGGCGCAGACTGGTGAATACAAATCCATCACTTTCTCTCCAGTAATTTCTTCTGACGGTGCTGGGCTCTGCGGAGGAATTTTTTTGCTCAAAAAGCGAATGAATGTTTTCGTAAATAACCGCCTTTCCTTTTTTTCGCAGAAAAGACATCATCATGAGGTATTCTGTTTTTTCTACTTTTTGTCCTTCTGCGTATCTCCCGAATTTTTCAAAAAAACTGCTGCGCCGCAGGTGCGGGTGATCACTATAAGCATAAAATTTTCTGTAGCCGGGTTTCCACACAGAAAAAAGCATTTCTGCAAACCCTTTGCCCAATGGCTTCAGGTAAGGGTAGGGGGTATATGCATAGAAACGGATGATATCAACATCTGTTCTTTCGTTAATAATGGCCAATCCTTCATTGAAATGTTCGGGGAAAATGGGTTGCGGATCAAAGTCTTCCTGTACGTATAATGTGTAAGGCGTGGTTACTGCATCCTGGCCTTTATTAATATTGTTGCCCAGTCCCCTGTTTTTTTCAGTGGTCACCAGTTTAAAATGCAGGCTGTGCTGCAGCGATTGCAGGTAATGGAGGTGTTCCGGCTGACTTCCATCATCAGAAACCACGATGCCTCCAAAACTTACACCCAGGTGGGCAAAGCTGTGCAACAGGCGCTCCAGCGATCGGCTGCGGTTATAATGCGTTACAAGTAGTGTTACATCGCTGAAATGGTGGGTGATAGCCATAATTGCCGGTTCTTTAAGTAAAATATGAGCCCAAAATTGTATTATTGTGGCGGTATTATCAAGTGCTTTTATATATTAATAATATTCATTCCTTTTTACCGGATAAAAACGCTTATTTGCCTTTTTTGTTTCGCTTTTTCTGACTACGCTATTGCCAGGCATCGGTGCTTTGCGCGCCTTTAGAAAAGCGGTGTGTTGCAATGCAAATTAGAACAATAGCAGTTTCAGTTTATAAAAATGAGATTACGCCCTTTATTGTGGATACCTAAATGTTATGGTGCTACCGAAGTTTATTGCGAAATTTAATAACAAGCATTTCTTCTCACTGGCCGGCAACGTGATCATGTCCGGCCTCTCGATACTTATTATGGGGTTGTTGTACCGGTTTCTGCCCAACAAGGCGGAAATGGGTAATTGGGTTTTTTTTCAGACCATTTTTGCGCTGGTAGAAATGTTCAGAACGGGGTTCCTCACTACCGCCACCATTAAATTCTATGCAGGAACAAGCAAAGAAAAATCTGCTGAAGTAATTGGCTCATCCTGGGTGTTGGCAACGGGTATCACGGCTGGCTTATTGCTGCTGAATATTCCGGCATTGTGGCTGGTAGACATTGTAAAAGTGGAAGGGCTTGCTTTTTTTCTGCAGTGGTTCGGTATCAGTTACCTGCTTTCGCTGCCCACTTTTATTGCCAATTGTGTATTGCAGGCAGAAGCACGTTTCGACCGGCTTTTATACATGCGTATGGTAAACCAGGTTTCACTGCTGGTATTCATCCTTGTACTTATTTTTTTGAAGCAGTTGACACTTGAAACCCTGGTCTATTCTTACCTGCTTTCCCTTTTTCTCACCAGTTTTTTTGTACTGGTTAAAGGCTGGACAAATTTGTGGGCATGGAAGCACAAAACCATGAAAGGTGTAATGGAGCTGTATCATTTTGGCAAATACAGTGTATTGGGCAATATCAGCTCGTATATGCTCCGTGCTTCAGATATACTTATTATTGGATGGACCCTGGGTGCCGAAGCCGTAGCTACCTATAATATCGGGCTAAAACTGATGGAGGTTATTGAAATCCCCCTCAGGAGTTTTATTGCTACTGCCATGCCTTCCATGTATGCCTCCTATAATAACGGGCAAAAAAAGGAATTGATCTACACCATGAAAAAATACGCCGGCATGCTCACCATTGCCCTGGTGCCGGTTTGTATTGGCGCAGCATTGTTTGCAGACTACGCGGTGTATGTAATTAATGGCAGCATGGATGCACAGGCGGCCAACGCATTACGGTTTTTCATGACATTTTCCCTGTTGTTTCCTACAGACCGGTTTATCACCCTGGGCCTTGATGCGATTCACAAGCCCAATATCAATTTTATGAAGATACTGGTGATGCTTATTGTAAATATTGCTACCGATTTTGCCGGTATATTTATTACGGGCAATATCTACGGCGTTGCCATTGCCACTGTTTTTCCGGTGCTGGTGGCTATCTGGATAGGCTATACATCTCTCAGAAAATATGAGTATTTTACACTGGCACAAATACCGGCCGTTGGGTATGAGGAATTGAAGCTGTTTCTGCGTGAAAAACTTAATTTCCGGAAATCGCTGCTTCCCTGAGTACCCTCCATCCGTACCCCGTAAAAACCCTGTTAATAACTATCCTGATCCATCCTGATTAACGCCAGCTATTTACGCAATCGATTGCGTAGATAATCCGCCCAAATTTTGCAACAATTTTATTTTTGTAAAGGCTTGCTACAGGCTGCTACAGGTAATAACGATGCCTGTTTGCCGGTGTTTTTTGTTTGCAGGGCCTTCAACCAACTAACTAACCAAATGCTGCTATATGAAAAAAAGGAACACGCTCGTCCGTTTAATGCCGGTATTTATCCTGCTACTACCGGTACACTTGCTGCAGGCCCAACAGGAGGGTGCCATTGCGGCTTCGTTTAAAAAGAAATCTCCCATTTTCGCTGATGTTAATGCAACTGCTGGAAAAAATACGGCAGTCTGGGTTGCCAGTGTAAAAGGCACTGTTACCGATGACAATGGCAAGCCTTTGCCGGGAGTAACTGTCAGCGTTAAAGGCGATAAATCAAAGGCGGTGGCTACCGATGCGGAGGGTAATTTCTCCATCACTGTTGCTACCGGTAACGAAACACTGGTGTTTACTTCTATTGGTTTTGTGGCCCAGGAAGTGAGGCTCCAGAACAGGAGCAGTATTGCTGTTTCCATGCTGTCTGAATCAAAGGCGCTGGAAGACGTGGTGGTGATAGGTTACGGAACCGTTAAAAAGAAAGACGTAACCGGTGCTGTTGCGGGTATTAGCCAGAAAGAAATCAGGTCACGTCCGGTAGACAATGCCCTGCAGGCCATGCAGGGTAAAGTAGCTGGTGTGGATATTACTTCCAATGAACGCCCCGGCACAGTGGGTAGCATCAGAATTCGTGGAGAACGCTCCATCAATGCCAGCAATGACCCTCTTTATGTGGTGGACAATATTCCGTTGGCTACGGGCGGTATCGAGTACCTCAACCCCAACGATATTGAGTCAATTGATGTGTTGAAAGACGCATCCGCCACCGCCATATATGGTTCCAGGGGCGCCAATGGTGTGGTAATTGTTACCACCAAACAGGGTAAAGCAGGTAAAACACAAATCAACCTGTACGCTTCAACCACCTTTGATAAAATAGTTGACTGGGCACCTATCATGTCTGCTTCAGAATACCTTGATTTCCGCCGCTGGGCGGTTTATTACAGTAACCCAACAGGCCGCCCAAGAGGGGATGCGCCCACCATAACCAATGACAGGGATATTTTCCTGGCTACTTCAGACCCCACAGCCTGGAAAAATATTGCAAAGGGTTGGGCTTCCGGCACATGGGATGGTTCAAAAGTGGGTAATACAGACTGGACGGGATTGGTATCACAAACCGGTATTACCAGCGATAATACATTAAGTGTAAGCGGCGGTACTAAAAACATAAAAGCCTACGGCTCGTTTGGCTATCTAAATAATAAAGGTACTTCCATAGGACAAAAATTTATCAGGTATTCAGGTAAAGCCAATGTGGATATACAGGCTACTGATTGGTTTAATATGGGCGTGAATTTGAATGTTACCTATGGTGTCCAGGAGTTTGGACAATCAAATATCGTAATTGGTTAATTTGTGGGCTCTCCGGCTACCAGTATTTATAATTCTGCCAGGGGGCTTTTTAAATGGGCCCTTCCCTACGATTCAGCCGGCAACAGAATAATATATCCCGGTGGTGATGTGGCCATTAAAACGGTAGTGGATGAACAGAAGTATACACAGGATCAAAGGGCTACCCTGCGTGCATTTGGAAGCCTGTATGCACAACTGGATTTTGGTAAAATTCACCCTGTATTAAAAGGATTGAGATACCGCTTCAATTTTGGCCCCGACTTTTCAAATTATACCAATGGTACTTATATAGATGGTCAATCAGCGGCAAGCAGTGGTATCAATGGCGCTTCGTTGCAGGAGGCCAAAACTTACTCATGGACACTCGATAACCTGCTTTATTACGATAGGGAAATCAAAAAACACAGTTTTGGCCTTACCTTACTGCAAAGTGCCAGTAAATACGTTGCTAACCCGGTAAACAGGTTGGTAGGTACCGGCATTCCCGCAGCCAGCCAAAAATGGTATGAACTGAACAATGCAGTACTTCCTTCTACAAATCTTACCATTACCCGTGTTAATGCGTTAGCTGAAAGCCAGTTGAACAGCTATATGGCGCGTCTTAATTATGGTTACGACGACAGGTATTTATTAACGGCTTCCATACGCCAGGATGCCGCTTCACAACTTGCGGAGGGAAACAAAAGCGATATATTTCCGAGTGCTGCCCTGGCATGGCGTGTAAGCCGTGAGAAGTTTATGCAGAATGCTACGTTGGTAAATGAACTGAAATTCCGGGTGGGTGTGGGCGTTACAGGAAACTCTTCTGTTAATCCCTACCAAACCTTAACATTTGGAGTTCCTTATTTCTACCCTAATGGTGGAAGCGTTAACGCAGCTTCCCTTCCCACTACACAGCTGGGAAATCCTAATTTGAGATGGGAAAAAACAACGCAATACAATGTAGGTATCGACTTCAGTATACTAAACAGGAGAGTTTCCGGATCCATAGATGCGTATACGTCAAAAACAAATGATTTATTATTTCCACAACAGCTGCCCACTGTTACAGGATATTTAAGCACACTGACCAATATCGGGCAAACTTCCAATAAGGGTATTGATATAAGTATTAATACTGTCAACCTGACTACTAAAAGCTTTCAGTGGACAACCAGCCTGAATGTGTCCTGGCAGAAAGACAAACTTATTGAAGGTGCCTATGGCAAAAATGATGATATACTTAACACGCTGTTTATAGGCAAACCCCTCCGGGTTATCTATGGATTTGCGTCCAATGGTATGTGGCAGTATGCCGATACCGGTTTAATCAAGAAGTTTGGCGCTAACGGTAATGCCTTTACACCCGGCCAGGTAAGGCCCATTGATCAGAATGGTGACAATAAAATTGATGCCAACAATGACAGGGTGGTTATAGGCAATACCAGGCCCCTTTGGGTAGTGGGTATGACAAATAACTTCAGTTACAAAGGATTTGAATTGTCGTTCTTTATATTCGGCCGCCTGAAGTATTGGTATAGCACCGGCGGTGAGGCGCAAACAGCCCGTGGTAACCAGCGTCAGATTGATTACTGGACAGACAACAATCAAAACAGTGAATACCAAAAGCCATTCTATTCTGTTGGATCGGGCGATAACTATTCTGCTTCCCTGGGATACCAAAAGGCTTCGTTCATAAAAATCAGGAATATTTCAATGGCTTATAATTTACCGGCTAAGGCAATAAAGTCAATGCATATGTCCAATCTGAGGGTGTATTTACAGGTGGCAAACCCCGGTATGCTGTTTTCTCAGATTAAATTCATGGATATGGATGCTGTTTCCATGTATTCTAACCGTGGATTTACATTTGGTATTAACGCTGGTTTTTAATTTTATTAAATTTTTGATGTTATGAAAAATAATTTTTTGAATATAGGTATAGTAACCATGCTGCTGCTGTTGGTTACCACTTCATGTAAGAAATCTTTTTTAAACGAAGAGTTGAAGACTTCCAGGGATTTGAATTTTTATAAAACTGATGCGGGTATACAACAGTTGGTAAACGGCGCCTATCACCAGGTGTTTGCTACACCTTTTAATGGTGAAATGGCCTTTTCTAATATGAGCTATGGCGTAGATGAATTCCGTGTAGGTGGCGACCCTTCTAACGGCATGTACAACTCTTATGGCAATACGCTTGGTTCATTTGTTACGCCCAACAATGGTAACACCGTTGCATCCAATGCACAATGGGATAATTTATACTTAGGGATAGGTCACGCCAACCTGATTATAGAAAATGCCACTGCAAGTACTTCAACGGCGGATGCCATTAAAAAAACAGCGCTGGGCGAAGGTTATTTTTTTCGGGCGTATAATTATTTGAGGCTGGTAAGCCAGTACGGGGCCGTGCCTTTGCAAATAAAATCAATCAATACTGTAGAGTTAGAGTTTACCCGTGCTGCACCCAAAGACGTATTTGCCCAGATAATTGCCGATTTTACACAGGCATACAACCTGTTGGGTAATACAGGTGCTCCGCACAGGATAACCAAAGATGCTGCTGCTCATTTCCTGGCCAAAGCTTACCTGAGCCGTGCCAGTGAAATCAATGATTCATGGAATTCATCCACCAAAGCAGCAGATCTGGCGGCAATAACACCATTATGCGATGCAGTAATTGCGAACCACCCGTTGGCAGCCAATTTCGGCGATTTATGGAAGTATACAGCACCTAATGGAGCAAATGAAAACCTGAAAGAATTAATTTTATCTGCAGAGTTCACTTCAGACTTATCAGCAAGCGGCTCAAACACACAGCATTTATATTATGTTTCCCGATATGAAGACATTGCCCAAATGCAGCGCGATCTTAGTGGAGACCGTCCTTTCAGCCGCCTGGCACCTAATTTTTACATGTACCGTATTTATGATTTGGTAAACGATTCCAGGTTCTGGAAGACCTTCAGAACAAAGAGTAAGGTGAATGCAGCTGCGCCTACCGCTCCATATGTGCAGGGCGATTTGGGTATTATGTATGTTATCAATCAACCCGGCGATACCCGTTTTTCTGCTAACCTGTTAAACAATTCGGTTGTATACAGCGGAACCGGAAAAACCATTCCTCACGTGTATGTAGCCTATAAGAATGGGGTTACTGCCGATGGTGGATGGAATGATACCCGCCGTTTCCCATCGCTCAGTAAGTTTATGGATGGCTCGCGTACAGCTGGTTTTAACGATGTAAGAGGTCTTCGGGACATTACATTGGCGCGTTCTGCTGAAACCTACCTGATAGCCGCAGAAGCAAAAATCCGGCTGGCAAAGGCGGGTACAGGTTCCTATGCAGATGCATTGCCTTATATTAACCCATTGCGGGTAAGGGCACAATTTGTAAGCGGTGAAAGCCGTTCAGGTTATTATGATGGCGGTGCTGCGCCCAGCAGTGCGCCTCAAACCATACCTCCTTCATTCTTTCCTGAAAATTCTTATTATGAATCAAATAATATTCCTGTTACCACTGCAGCTTCAGCAAGTATAGCAGTTACTGATGTTGCGGCATTACCAGCCGGTGATGAGTATATTATCAGCAAACTGGGTTATGCTACTGCTTACGACAGGATGTTATGTTTCCTGTTAAATGAAAGGGCCAGGGAACTTGCCGGTGAGTATTTACGCTGGCAGGATTTGTCACGCACCAAAACACTGGTGGCACGTGCCATTGCATTTAACCCGGATGCCGCTCCCAATATCAAGGATTTTCATACACTGCGGCCTATTCCCCAGACATTCCTGGATGGTATCCAGGCATCAGGTGCCCCTTTAACAGGCACTCAAAAGCAGGCAATACAAAACCCAGGATACTAATCTGTCATAATATGAGCAACGGACGGTCAATAGCAATTGAACCGTCCGTTTTTTTTTACAAGCCTGCTTTATTATTATTACTTTGTATTTTAAAATTTACCGCAATGAAGCAATTAACAGTATTTACAATATCATTCTTACACTTAATGGTTTTCTCTGTTGCCGCAGATGCGCAAACAGCACCCAAAGGAAATGATGTAAATACGCCCCTGCACCTGCTGCAGCCGGATTACCCCGTTCAGTATGGACTACCTGTTAAAGACAGTATTAAAAAAGTGCTTGACAGGATATACAATTACCTGGAGGCTGTTACGCCTGCGCAACTGGTAAACCGCAAGACAAACGAAGCTGTTACAGACTACAATAAAGCCGACAGTAATACCATTTTTAAGCCCGGTGATTTTCGATTAATGAGTTACGAATGGGGGGTTACTTACAGCGGTATGCTGTTGATAGCGGAAGCTACAGGTGATAAAAAATTTGCAGACTATACCAACAGCAGGCTGCAGTTGATTGCTGCCATTGCGCCCCAGTTCAGGGCACTGTACCAGAGAAATCCGCAGGCACCAAATATTCTCCGATCTTTTCTTAACCCGCATGCACTGGACGATGGTGGCGCCATCAGCGCTGCCATGATTAAAAGCTTGCGCAGTAACCCGCAACAGACAAGCCTGCGCCCGCTGATTGATGGCTTCCTGCAATACATCAGTACAAAAGAATTCCGGTTGGCAGACGGCACGCTGGCACGCAACAGGCCACAGGCCAACAGCCTCTGGCTGGATGATTTGTATATGGCTGTTCCGGCAATGGCACAAATGGGCCTCTTAACAGGTGATGCAAAATATTATGATGATGCAGTACAACAGGTACTGCAGTTTTCTGCCCGTATGTTTAATAAAGAGAAAGGACTTTATATGCATGGCTGGGTACAGGGCATGCAGGAGCATCCACAGTTTCACTGGGGCCGGGCCAATGGATGGGCCATTATGGCCATGGTAGAACTGCTGGATGTATTACCCGCCAGTCACCCCGGAAGAGCGGCTGTGCTGGAGCAGTTGAAAGCACATGCAAAAGGATTGGCCGCTTACCAGTCTGCGAACGGGTTATGGCACCAATTACTTGACCGTAATGACTCCTATCTTGAAACATCGGCCACCGCTATTTATACTTACTGTATTGCGCATGCAGTTAATAAGGGATGGCTGGATGCTGTTGTATATGCACCCATGGCGGCACTGGGGTGGGCGGGTGTTGCCACTAAAGTAAATAGCGGAGGACAGGTAGAAGGTGTTTGTGTAGGTACCGGCATGGGCTTCGATCCGGCTTTTTATTATTTCCGACCTGTAAATGTGTATGCTGCTCATGGTTACGGACCAGTGCTGCTGGCCGGAGGTGAAATGCTGCAGCTGCTGAAGAAGAATGCTTTTAAAATAAACGACAGCTCACTGCAATTTTATAGTGAAAAATAAAGCAATACTACCTGTATTCAAATACATTGCCGTAACACAAGGAATGAAGATAATAGCTATTACAGCAGTTGCGCTATTGCTGCATGAAGCAGCTTTTGCGCAAACAAGTTTTAAATTCAGTTTCGGCAACGGGCAGGCGGTTAAAGGATACACAACGGTTGCCCCACAGACCAGTTTCAGTTACGCGCGGGGCTATGGTTTTGACCAGGGTTCGGTGCTGCAAGCTATGTATCGTGGTGCAAAGAATACATTGACGGCATCTTATATTACTTCTACCCAACCGTTTTATTTTTCGGTGATACTGCCCGAAGGCAATTATGATGTGAAGATTGTGATGGGAGATATTAAGGGCAAATCAGCTACAAAGGTAAGAACAGAATGCCGGAGGCTGATGCTGGAAAATGTCAGGACAGCAAAAGGGCAGATCAAAGCTGCAACTATTACTGTGCATGTAAAAGACAGCCTGATAAGAAATGTGCAGGGTGTTGTAGCGGACAGGGTAAAGCTAAAACAGCGTGAATATGGTTACCTGCATTGGGACAACCTGCTTACACTGGAGTTTAATGATTCATTACCGAAGATATCGGCCATAGAAATTACCCCCAATAAAAAAGCCACCACTATTTTCCTGGCGGGAAATTCTACTGTGGTAGACCAGGACAGGGATCCATGGGCAGCCTGGGGGCAAATGTTGCCGCAGTTTATAAAAGCAGGAGTAGCGGTGGTAGCCAATTATGCTGAGTCTGGCGAAACACTAAAAGCTTTTAAAGCGGAAAAAAGGCTGGAAAAGATCTGGAGCATGGCAAAGCCGGGAGACTACCTGCTGATAGAATTCACCCATAACGATCAGAAACCCGGCAACAATTTTCTGGAACCATTCACCACTTACAAACAAACCTTGAAAGAATGGATTGGGGAAGCAAGAAAGAGAAATATGATCCCGGTTCTGGTCACGTCTATGCACCGACGCAGTTTCGATTCTACCGGGCATATTATCAATACCCTGCTTGACTATCCTGAAGCCATGCGGCAGACCGCGAGGGAAGAAAATACAGATTTGATAGACCTCAATGCTATGAGTAAAACACTGTATGAAGCCTGGGGTGAAGATGGTTCCCTGAAAGCATTTGTACATTACCCAGCCAATAGCTTTCCGCACCAACCGGAAGCACTGAAAGACAATACCCATTTTAGTCCATACGGCGCTTATGCATTGGCCAGCTGTGTAGTCAGCAGTATCCGGCAGCAACACCTGTCACTCGAAAAATTTATCCGCACGGCGGTGCCTCCATTTGACCCCGCAAAACCGCTGCCCGCGGAAAAATTTTACTGGCCGCGGAGCGCATTTGTAACCGCCAATAAACCCGGTGGTAACTGATACAATAATCTTTACCTTCATTTTAGAAGTAAAGCAGTTTTGTAAGCCAGTATGGACATAACCGATAAAATAGCATTTAAAAATAAACTGAAGCGCTTTTGTCAGCAAAGCATAGAAGAAAGAATCAATGCCGTGAAGGAAGCCATGAAGAATGCACAGGATGCTGCCAATAGTGAAGAGAAAAGTTCTGCCGGCGATAAATATGAAACTGGCCGCGCCATGGGCCATTTACAGAAGGATATGCACACCGGTCAGTTGGCTGGCTTCCTGAAAGAACACGCGGGGTTGCACGCTGTGAATACCGGCATTGTATATGACCATGTTACTGCCGGGGTTTTTGTTCAAACAGAAACATTAACTTTTTTTATTGCTGCTGGCCTGGGCAAACAGATCATTGAAGGGCAGCTTATTTTCTTTATTTCACCGCATGCTCCACTGGCGGCCCAGCTTCACCGGAAAAAAATTGGCGATGTTTTTTCTTTGAACAAACAGGAACTGCTTATCACCGATGTATTTTAGTACGTGAATCGTCATCCGTGAGATGTAAGCAAAGCACCGGTTAAAAGTTAGCAATGGTTGCTGACGAATGACGTTTCACGATTCACGTTCACCTATCGCCTTCCTCACTGCAGGTGCTACCACCGTTCCCAATAGTTCTATTGAACGCAGGATCAATTTGTGCGGCATGGCCCCCATACTCATTTGTGCCAGAAACCGATCGTGTTTAAACAATTCATGTTCGTACAAAATTTTATCGATTACCTGTTGTGGGCTGCCTACCAGTAAAGCGCCTTTTTCTGCACGCATGTACTCAAACTGCTGCCGGTTTACACCTGCCCATCCCCGTTCCCGCCCAATGCGCGTCATTACATCTGCATACGAAGGGTAGAATTCATCAGCTGCCTGCTGCGAAGTATTGGCTATATAAGCGTGTGAGTTGATGCCTACTTTTGCTTTTTCGTTCCCCGCTTTTTCGGATGACTTCCGGTACAAATCAATCAGTGGTACAAATTGCTCCGGCATGCCCCCGATTATAGCCAATGCTACAGGTAAGTGCAGGGTGGCGGCACGAATAACGGAAGCAGGTGTACCACCCACGGCTACCCAAATAGGTAATTTTTCCTGGAAGGGCCTTGGATATACACCCAGGTTATTGATAGCCGGACGAAGTTTTCCCTTCCAGCTTATTTTTTCCCTTTCATTCAGCTGCAGCAGCAACTGCAATTTTTCTTCAAACAATGCATCGTAGTCGTTTAAATCGTATCCAAACAGGGGGAATGATTCAATAAATGATCCTCGGCCTGCCATAATTTCTGCGCGGCCGGCGCTTAAAAGATCCACCGTAGCAAAATCCTGGAAAACGCGCACC
>JANPGT010000281.1:0-2527 GCA_031424135.1 Chitinophagaceae bacterium | reverse complement strand
AGTCAACTGACAAAAGGATGGGAAGATGCGTCTGGCATCATTTTCAAGCTCCGTAGTCCGCGCATCCGTCCTGCCTCACAGGCATGGGCACCTGAATACTGCTCAAACATCCTTAACTTAACATTTCAACGGCAAAAATATTAACCTCCATGCACAGATATACAAGGAAAGGAGGATAATTCCGCTAATCCATAATAGATACAGGAACAAATAAGATCGTATTTTAAAAGCGCCGCATTGCAAACCGGATAAATACTTTTTTATGGCAAAAAATAAAACAGCCGAAACACAAATGAGTGTGGTTGATTTCATTCACTCCTTTGCAGACACTGAACAGAAGAAAACCGACAGTTTCCGCCTGCTTGATTTAATGAGTGAATGGTCGGGCTTTTCCCCTAAAATGTGGGGACCGACCATCATTGGATTTCGCAGTTACCATTACAGGTATGCCAGCGGCCATGAAGGAGATGCACCGCTGATTGGTTTTTCGCCCAGGAAGGCAGAGTTTTCTTTATATGTATACACTCCCACCGCGGAGAATAAACACCTGCTGGACGACTTAGGAAAATGTAAGATCGGCAAAGCCTGCATCTATGTAAAAAAACTTTCAGACATTCATATTGAGGCGCTGGAGAAAATCTGTGCTGCTACCATTGCCTACCTTAATGAACACCATAAATGTGCCTGCAGGGAAAAATAATACCAACAGGAATTTCCCTGTATCTAAACAAATAAAATATTTACTGCCAATTAAATCGCTACAAATGAAATGGTATTCACCGCTGCTATTTTCTGCCACCTTCATTGCTTGTGCCAGCCCAAATAAAGCCGGTAAAGCAACTATAGGTGACAGTTACACCACAACTTCCAGTGGACTTAAATACATGGTTATTCAAAAAGGAAGCGGCGCACCTGCCAAAGAAGGCCAGGAAGTGCTGATTTTTGAAACTACCAGCTATTTAGACGGCACCGTATTGTATTCTAATGAAAATACTGCCCGGCCGGTGAAAGTATTGATTGGCGGGCACCAGGCAACCGACGGTGTTGACGAAGGAGTGCGTGGCATGCAGGTGGGCGAAATACGGAAATTAATAGCGCCGCCGCAGCTGGTGAAAAGAAAATCCTATCCACCCAATGTATCGCCAGATTCAACACTGGCCATTAAAATTATACTGCATAAAATTTTGTAAAGTTCCCGATGACGCAATGATAAAGCATTGCTTTATCAGGTAGCACAATGCAGTAAAGGAAACTGACCGGATATATTGAGGCTTTCCTGTTTTTGTTTAACTTCATCAAAATCCCGGGCTAAGATTCCGGCGCAGAAGGCTACCATTGCCTGCCATGGAAACACTATCAGTGTTCATCCAACAGTCATTCAAATGACTGGCAAACGTGATTACCAACCATTAAAATAATCATCATGGCAAAATCAAAAACAATCGTCCTCATCCATGGCAATTTTGTAAACAACAGCAGCTGGGCCGCCTGGAAACAGTACTATGAGCAAAAAGGATATACGGTTTACACCCCTGCAAACCCCGGGCATGACGGAGCACCTGCCGCACTGCGGGCAAAAGTTCATCCTAATCTTATCAGCACGGGCTTCACTGATATTGTGAACAATATTGCAAAGCTCATAGACAGCCTGCCGGAAAAACCGCTGGTAATTGGTCACTCTATGGCGGGTATGGCCACATTAAAATTGGTGGAAATGGGAAAGGCGGACGCTGGCGTTAGCATTGATGGAGCGCCACCCAAAAATGTTTTTCCGCCCTTTCAAACACTTAAAACAGTATTGCCGGCTTTTGGTTTTTTTTCTTTTGCCAAATATTTTATGGGCAGCCGCCAATGGTACGACTATGCATTTTTCAATACCCTCCCCGAACCAGAAAAAGAAAAAGCCTTTGAACAATTTGCTGTACCCGAAAGCTATAAAGTAAGCCGTGAGCTGGTATTAAATTCCTTTTCGAATATTGATTTTAATAAGCCACACGTTCCTGTATTGTTCGTTGGTGGTGGCAGCGATAATATTTTTCCACCAAAGCTGACACAAACAATTGCCGGCAGGTATAAAGACAGCAATAGCAAGGTTGACATAAAAATATTTGAAGGCAAAAGTCATTTCATTTGCGGAGAACCGGGTTGGGAAAAAGTGGCTGACTATATCCTGGACTGGTATGAAAACCAATAGCGCTCAACGGCAACAGTAGCTTCCGCGTTCTGAAAATATGCTGTAGCTTAGGTGGGCATAAAATGGCTGTTATCAGCCATACAAAAAAATTACAGAGTAAATCACAACAGCCATGTCTACCATCACCATACACATGGTCTCCAGCCTCGACGGCTTTATTGCCAGCAAAGACAATAGCGTTTCCTGGTTTGAGACCACCGACTACTATGAAAAAGGTGTTGACGCCCCTGATGCAGCCGCATTCCTGGCAACCATAGACTGTTACGTAATGGGTGCCCGCACCTATGAGCACGCGTTGGAACTGTCAAAACAATATGGCTGGGCCTACGGAGA
>JANPGT010000280.1:0-2200 GCA_031424135.1 Chitinophagaceae bacterium | reverse complement strand
CACTGGCAACTGCTTAGTAAGCATACCTGCCTGTCAATATATTAAGAGCATTCCGCCTTGCGGGATGCTTTTGTATTTTCAATACTTTTTTGCCATGGCATTCCGATGTTTTGCTCAGCGGTTCTTGAAGGTGGCGGCCACAACCCGGATTTACTTAATTTCATGTATGATGAAACCGTTGCTGGTCATTTTTTGGGTAGTAACAGCGTACAACGGTACTGCGCAGCAGGACAGTGTACGCAAATACCTTGATCAAAACCTGCGGCTGACGCAGAAGCGCAATGCCGTTTATGCAGCCATGGCCGTACGGCAGGGCGACCACTGGATGTTGTTTGCCGTGTACCCCGATACAACTGTTATGCTGAGAATGTTTTTTAAAGACAAAGCGCTTACCATTAAAGATGGTCCCTACACTTTATACTACCCAAAAAATGTGCCCTGGCAAAGCGGCAACTTTAATAATAACCGGGTAAGCGGATTATGGCAAACCTGGTACAGGAACAAACAATTAAAAGAAGCCGGCATGCTGGTAAATAACCGGATGCAGGGGGTATGGAAATTGTATTACGAAAATGGCCAGCTGAAAACACAGGAACAATACGTATTGACAGACTCAGTAAAACCCGCGGGTACGTATGAAACAGTAACCAGTAACGTAAACCCGGGCGTACTGGATGATTTTTTTGCCAGTGGCACTTTACATGGTCCGGCTACCACCTGGTATGCCAGCGGCCAGAAAGAATCGGAAGTAAATTATCAATACGATACATTATCGGGCTTATGTACCTGGTTCAGGGAAAACGGCCAGCCAAGCACCCGCGAAACCTATGTAAGCGGTAAGATAACGGAACTGGAATGCTATGATGAGAACGGTTCCAGGACCGGCAGCGCCTGCAGTATCCTGAAACCTCCGTTGCTGATTCATCCTTTTTTTACGGCACTGGATTACATTGAATATGAGCTGCACAAAGAAAAGCACAAAGACATCCGCGAAGAAGGAGAAGTAAACCTGTCTTTCATAGTAACAAAGGATGGTAGCATAGACAAACTTCGCATTAACAGCACGCCGGACAGTGCGCTCAGTAAACACATCATCAGCGTTTTTTCCGCCATGCCTGCCTGGTCGCCGGCCATCATTCATAACCGGCGGGTGGACTATCCTGTAGACATGATAATACCGTATTACAGGGAATTTGAATAACTGCTTATAATAACCAGCCGAAATGATTACATGGACCTGTAAATCTTTTAATGAACTAACGCCTTCAGAACTGTATGCCGTGCTGCAGCTGCGGAGTGAAGTGTTTGTAGTAGAACAAAACTGTGTTTTCCTGGATACAGATAATAAAGATCAGTCTTCTTTTCATTTTATGGGATGGGAGGGAGATGCCCTGCGGGCATATACCAGGCTGGTGCCCCCGGGTGTGGCCTATGAAGAAGCCAGTATCGGCCGCGTGGTAACGGCACTAACGTCAAGGGGTAGTGGCATTGGCCGTCAGCTGATGCAGCAGTCAATTGCTGCATGCCGGCAACTGTTCGGTAATGGCACCATAAAAATAGGTGCACAGCTTTATCTGAAGGAATTTTACGCTTCCCTGGGCTTTATTCCCACTGGTGGAATTTATCCAGAAGATGGAATAGACCATATTCATATGCTGCTTCCGTAAAAACCCCGTTGTATTTCAGGGAGTATTACTTTATTTCATTTTTTTTTCGCTGCGTACACACCACAAGTTTAGTTTCGCCGTTTGTAGTTTGTAAGGGGAATTTTTGTTTTAGACCCGAATTCAAATATCCATTCGAAAACTAAAATCTGGTATTCATGAAAAAGTTTTTACACTTTCTGTGGGGAACGTGTGTAATTATGCTCATCTCCATTTTCTTTCCATCGCTCTCTTTTGCCCAAAGCGATGCCGGCCCGTTCAGCGAAGCCGGTATAACCATAGGACCTTCCAACTTCCTTGGTGATCTGGGTGGCCGTATAGGTAAAGGCCAGACCTTCTTAAAAGACAACAACTTTCAGCTCACAAAAGTTTCATTGGGACTGCACTTCAGTTATTATCCAAAAGACTGGGTAGGTGTAAGGTTTGCAGTAAACATCGGTAAGCTGGAAGGTGATGATAAAGTTATTAAAAGCAAGGGCGGCTATGAACAGGCCCGTTATGAAAGAGGTCGGAGGCATCTTCTTCCAGGAACACTG
>JANPGT010000279.1:0-11513 GCA_031424135.1 Chitinophagaceae bacterium | reverse complement strand
CAAAATGCCGGTGACAGGGGCGGTGCCTGCTACGGTGGAATGGACCGGTAACCTGCCAAATGTTTTCAGCAGCGCTTCAGGCACCATTACTTTTACCTTATCACCGTTGGCGGTCCACTTCACATATTTACCTGTTTGCAGCAGTTTCATTTTGCTGCCTTTTTTGGGCAGGTTACCGGTCCATTCCACCGTAGCAGGCACCGCCCCTGTCACCGGCATTTTGGCCAGTGCATACAAAACAGCACCATCTTTCGACTGGGTAAAATAAGTATTGCCATCCACGTATTTATCTGTTGTCCTGGTATTATAAATGGCTGCACCATTCAATGCCATCCATGCGCCTATTTCTTTCAACCGCACTATTTCTTCTTCCTGCAATTCGCCATCAGGTTTTGGTCCAACGCCCAGCAGTAAGCTGCCTCCTTTGGCCACTACTTCTATCAATTGATGTATGACGGTGGCGGTTGATTTCAACTTTTCATTGGGCACATACCCCCAGGCATTGCCCAGGGTAATGCAGCTCTCCCAGGGATGATCCTGCTTTTCTTTCGGTATGGTTTGCTCAGGTGTCTGGTAATTTTCATACGGGCCATGCACAGTGCGGTCTACAATCAGCAGGCCCGGCTGTGCTTTGCGTGCCATGCCTGCAATTTTTGGCATATCAATATCCTGGCTCCAGGCTGGTATGGCTGCACCCCAGCCACGGACTTCTTCCGTAACAGTTTCTAGCGGTCTTACCCATCCGCCATCCAGCCAGAGAATATCCATTTTGCCATAACCGGTCATCAATTCTTCAATCTGGTTATACGTATACTGCTTGAATTTATTCCATCTCCACGGAAATTTCCGGATGTCGTAGTTGTTGTTCCTGTCTGGTGTAGCATAGAGTGGCCACCAGTAATTTTCTGTATGCCAGTCGGGTTTTGAAAAATAAGCACCAATCATAAACCCCTCTTTGCGGAAGGCATCAAAAACATATTTGGCAATATTGGCTTTTGGGTTGGCCGCAAAAGGGCCATTGGTAATCTTAAAATCAGTTTGTTTGGTGTCAAACATGCAGAAACCATCATGGTGCTTGGTGGTAAACACCACGTAACGCATACCTGCCTGTTTGGCGGCAGTGGCCCATTGCTCCGGGTTAAATTTTACCGGGTTGAAATCTTTTTTCAATCCCCAATACCATTTTTTATAATCGCCGTAATCACTGGTGCTGTCGCGGGTAATCCAGTCTTCAGAACACAGCGCCCAGGATTCAATCATGCCCGGTACGGCATAGAGGCCATAATGGATGATCATGCCAAATTTCTGGTCGCGCCACTGTTCCAGTTTCTCTTTCACCAACGGGTCTGCCGGCCATTCGTATTGGGTAGATTGCTGATGTATATTGCCCTGTGCGCCGGTGTTGGTGAAAGACAAAACAAAAAAGCAGCTAATAAAAGCCTGTACAAGGTAAATATAGATGCTGCTGCGGGTGGGTGTATTAACCATAATTCATTATTTATGTAAAAGAAATATACAATTGATGGCAGGCTGTCGCAGCAAAAATATAGGAATAATATTATTTGAAAAGATGAAGATAAGGCAGCTCAGGGCAGCAGCTGCAAGCGCAAAATTCATTTAAAAAGAATTGCGTCTGAAAAAAATAATTTCTTTATAAAGTTCACTCATTCAGGCCCCTTTATAAAAAACCAGCGCGGAACCGGTGTTGCAGCAGTTTTAGCGCTTATCCATCGTTAAAATATGGTAAACCTGCGGATTCATACCTGTTAACAACTTTATTAAGCCTACCTTGAGCACTTCTCCCCTACGACTATCCCCGCCCCCACTAAAATAATTTATTATGAAAATTGCCTATATCGGGTCATATCCGCCCCGTGAGTGCGGTATTGGAACCTTTACACAGAATCTTTTTACGTCAACAACAGGACTTGAAACGGAGCCCGGCACACATCATGAGGCCATTGTAATTGCCATGGACGACCAGGAAGACGGGTATGATTATCCGGAAGAAGTTCAGTTCACCATACAACAGGAACAGCAGGGCGATTATATTGAAGCCGCCAGGTTTATTAATCTCAGCGGGGCCGATGTTTGTGTACTGGAACATGAGTTTGGTATTTTTGGCGGGCAAAATGGTGTGTACATACTGCCACTTTTGCACCGGCTGGAGATACCATTGATGGTAACCCTGCACACGGTATTAAAAACACCTTCGTACAATGAAAAGGCCATATTGATTGAAATCTGCAAAATGGCTACCCGCATTGTGGTGATGACCCATAAAGCTGTGGAGTTTCTTACTGAAATTTATAAAGTGTCGCCCCACTGTATTGAACTGATTGAACATGGTGTACCGGATTATCCGTTTAATCATGCATCAGCCAAAAAAGAATTCAAGCTGGAGGCCAAAAACGTGCTGCTCACTTTTGGCTTCATCAGCCGCAATAAAGGTATTGAAACGGTCATCCGTGCTTTGCCTGCGGTGGTTGCCAAATACCCCAAAACCATTTACATCATTTTAGGAAAAACGCACCCGGCTGTACTGCGGCATTCGGGAGAAGAATACCGGATTTTTCTTTTGCGGCTGGTAAAGAAATTAGAGATGGATAAGCATGTTCTTTTCCTGAATGAATTTATTAACCAGAAAGAATTATTCAAATACCTCTACGCGTCTGACATTTATATTACACCCTACCTGAATGAAGCGCAGATAACCAGTGGCACACTTTCTTACGCCATTGGTGCGGGCTCCGCGGTTATCTCCACTCCTTACTGGCATGCAGAAGAATTACTGGCAGAAGGCAGGGGACGACTTTTTAATTTTACCGATTCAGATGCGTTGGCCGATATACTACTGGACCTGCTGGATAATCCTGATAAATTAAAAGCACTGCGCGACAATGCAGCCAACTATGCAAAAGGCATTACCTGGCCTAAAGTGGCACAGAAATACATCAGTCTTGCAGGCGTGCTGCTGCAGGAACAGGCTGAACAACCAGCCAAGAAAGAAACCATCCTTGATCCCCTGATACTGCCGCCGTTTTTATTGGATCACGTAAAGCGCATGACAGACGATACGGGAATCATCCAGCACGCCAAATTTGGCATCCCCAATTTAAAGGAAGGTTATTGCCTGGATGACAATGCCAGGGCTTTATTAATGGTGCTGATGGCCTATAAACAGAAAAAGCATCCGCTGGCGCTGGAACTGTCGCCTGTCTACCTCAGCTATATTCATTACATGCAGAACGATGATGGCATGTTCCGGAATTTTCTCAGTTTCAGCCGGCAGTTCCTGGATGAAGTGGGTTCTGAAGATTCTTTTGGCCGCACTATCTGGTCGCTGGGCTACCTGCTGGGCAATGCACCCAACGACGCTTACTACCAGTCTGGCAAAGAAATCTTTTTTGAAGCTGCCCCCAATTTTGAAAAACTGCAATCGATACGCGCCATTGCTACTACCATTATCGGCATCAGCTATTACCTCAGAAGCAACCCGCAGGATGAAGGCATGACGGAACGTTTGCGCGCCTTGTCCTACAAACTGGTGAACGAATACAAACAACACCGCAGTGAAAACTGGCATTGGTTTGAATCCATACTTGCCTACGACAACGCCATGCTGCCGCTTTCCTTACTGCATGCAGCCGGCATACTGAACGACGACATCATCAGTGAGACCGCTATGGAAAGCATGCATTTCCTGTCTGACCTTACACTCAAAGACGGTTACCTTTCTGTTGTGGGCAATGAAAAATGGTATATTAAAAATGGCAAGCCGTCTGTATTTGCACAACAACCGCTGGACGCACTGGCCATGGTACTGATGTTTCACCAGGCCTTCCATTTTACAAAGGATAAAATATGGCTGACTAAATTATACACTTCTTTTATGTGGTTTTTAGGAGAGAATGATCTCCGGATGAGCCTGTATGATTTTGAAACAAAGGGTTGCTGCGACGGGCTGGAAAATTACGGCGTGAACCGCAACCAGGGCGCAGAAAGTACCCTGGCCTATTTAATTTCTCATTTAACGGTATTGCAGGCTTTTGAGGATTTTTATAAAACGGACAATTAGCAGCGTGGCGCCTGGATCAATATAACAGCAACCAACAAATGAAATTAGCTATCCTGTCACCCATTGCCTGGCGTACCCCGCCCCGGCAATACGGCCCCTGGGAACAGGTGGCTTCCAATATTGCAGAAGGACTGGTGGAAAATGGAATTGACGTAACCCTTTTTGCCAGCGGCGATTCTATTACGGCGGGTCAACTGGCTTCCTGCTGTGCCCAGCCTTATGCTGAGAATCCGGGTGCAGACGCCAAAGTAAACGAATGCCTGCACATCAGCCACCTCATGGAAAGGGCTGCGGAATTTGATATTATCCACAACCACTATGATTTTTTACCCCTTAGTTATTCACGCCTGGTTAGGACGCCGATGGTGACCACTATCCACGGATTTTCATCTGAACTGATTCTTCCGGTGTATAAAAAGTACAATAGCAATACCCACTATGTTGCCATCAGTAATGCCAACCGGCATCCTTCGCTGGATTACATTGCTACGGTATACAATGGCATCAATACAAAAGATTTCAGTTTTTGTGACCAACCGGACGACTACCTGCTTTTCTTTGGCCGCATCCACCCCGAGAAGGGTACGCGGCAAGCCATTGATCTGGCAATAAAATGCGGCAAAAGACTCATCATCGCAGGCCTGATACAGGACCTGGACTATTTTAACACACAGGTGAAACCGTTTATTGATAATGATACGGTACTGTATGCCGGCAATGCTGATGCGGTGCAGAGAAATGCATTGCTGGGCAAAGCGCTGGCACTGCTGCACCTGGTGCTGTTTGACGAACCCTTTGGATTAAGTGTGGCGGAAGCCATGTGCTGCGGGACGCCGGTGATTGCATTTAACCGCGGGTCGATGCCCGAACTGATCAAGCATGGCAAAACCGGCTTCCTGGCAAATGATATGGAGGCCGCCGCTGCGGCTGTGCAACAGCTTCCGCAAATAAAAAGAACAGATTGCCGGCAATGGGCGGTAGATATGTTTTCAACAGAAAAAATGGTAACTGGGTATCTGGATGTCTATAAGAAAATACTTGCTGGTGGAATTGGGAATCAGGAATAGGGAATTGGGCTTTTATTGTAAAGATCGTTTGAAAATATAACACGATTCTGGTATAACGATAACGCCTAACTGTACCTGGTAAAAACCTGCAAAGAACAAACAGGATAATAGTGATGAACTGGCAGGGAGAGACCCAATTGCAAATTCCCAATCCCTAATTCCCGGCTTTCAGTGCTGCCAGTAATTCGGCCAGGTTCACGGTTGCGTAAGTAGAGGCATAGTCTGACATGGCATAAGGAATAACCAGTTGTTCATTATGAATCATCGACCCGCAGGAATACACTACATTGGGTACATAGCCTTCACGTTCTTTGCTATTGGGAACTATCAAAGGGGTGGATAAGCGGCCAATTTCTTTTTCGGGGTTTTCCAAATCAAGCAAAGAAACGCCCAGCACATATTCACGTACCGGTCCTACCCCATGCGTAATCACCAGCCAGCCTTCGGGTGTCTCCACCGGAGAACCGCAATTGCCCATCTGCACAAACTCCCACGGATACTTGGGGGTCTGCAAAAGCGTAGCCTGCCGCCACACATTGATATTTTCAGAAAAGGAGATAAAATTGTTTACGCCGTCAATACGGCATAACATGGCATATTTTCCATTTATCTTCCGGGGAAAAAGCGCCATGCCTTTGTTCTGTGCCACTTCTCCATGTACCGGCATTACCCGGAAATGATAAAAATCTTTTGTCTGCAGCAGCTTGGGTAAAATAGTGATGCCATCATAGGCGGTATAGGTAGCGTAATAGGTTACCTCACCATCCTCTGCTGTGAACCGCACAAAACGGGCATCCTCAATGCCCTTCATTTCAGTATCTGCAATAGGAAAAATAACCCTTTCCGAGATGGCGGTATCTACAGAAAAATCTATTTCGTAATGAGAAGACGCCAGCCACATCATTTCATTCAGCAGTACGATGCTGTTGGCATCATCTTTCACCACCTGCCGCGTTTCTTCTACATAGCGTTTCAGTTCTTCGTAGGTAAAAGCGTCTGTGAGTTTGCCCATCATTACCGGGTAGGCAATGCTGTTACAATCCTGCATTTCTTTCAGCTTGCGCTGAAAAGAAGTTTTATGATAGGTATGATTTTTTGTATGCTCAGGAGATTCCAGCATTTTACCCGCAGGCTCAATGCTGATGGTATTCTGCGCATTGATGACGCCCGACCTGAATACGACCGAAGAAACATGCCCCTCGCCGGTGGCTCTGAAGCTGATGATGACCCTTTTTTCCCCAGGCCCCAGCTCTGTCTGATCCGGGTCTTCCACAATAGAAGGATTGAAAAAAGCGGCTGCCTCCACCGAATATTCCATCGTAAAATAGGCACCAATCAATTTCTTCAGCGTGGGTGTTATGGTATGGGCATCGATGCCCATGCCGGCGAATAAATGAGCAATCCGGCTGAAGTTTTTTTCAAATATCCGTGATACGCTGCGGTGCCTTATGGAAAAATCCCTCAATACCTGTGTAAGTATTTCCTGCTGCTGTTTATCAGTAAGCGCCATCAGCCGTTTTATAAGTTCTATGCTGCGTTCTTCAGAACTGTACATAAAACGGGCTATTACGCGACTTGCATCTGCTTCAAACAGTATATCTTTCCGGGTAACATTTACTGGCATACCTGCAGGTTTACCAGGTTTCTTTTTTTGCAGAATATTGTTCCCGCTCCCTGGCTTCTTTCAGTTTTACCGGGCGGCCATCCAGCATGCTGCCTTCCAGTTCCAGCATCGCCTTGTCAGCAGCCACTTTATCGGGCATCTCTACAAAACCAAATCCCCGGCTCCGGCTGGTGGCTTTATCCATTATGATATTAACGGCAGATACCGTTCCATAAGGAAGAAAAATCTTTTTCAGGTCTTCTGATTGCACACCAAAAGCCAGGTTGGAAACATAAATATTCATAACATTCGTTTTTGAGCGGTAAAAACAATCTGAGGAGAAAAGCAGGGGGTAAACAACACTGACCAGAAACGGGATTGACTTACAGGATGCTGATAGACTCAAATATTAACCGGTTGAAGGTAACCTGTATTGGCAAGCTTTCCTAATTGATTTGCACATTGCAGGTATAGATCTGCTGCAAACATTTGGACAGCCTGCGCGGAATTGATTTTACAGCAAATAAAACGCGGCATTTAATAAAAAACATGGCTTTCCCCCGGCATATCCGCCATTTTTATAAAAACTTTCTTTGAAGCAACGTTGTAGCTATGTTAAAGGTCAACAGGCTAAACAGCTATTTATGAAATTGTCTACCTCATTGCTGAGTGCTATTGTTGCTGGATTGGTTTTGCAGGGCGCCGTTTCCTGCACCAAGAGCAAAGAAGACCCTTCTTCAAAAACATCCCAGGCGGAAAAAGACAAGAAAAAAGTGCCGGCAGTACCCTGTCCCGCCTGCGGCATGGGTTAATACTGGTTCACCCCAAAACACTGATCAACATTGGGCAAAATATTATCAACAGTAGCCTGTAACCTGGATAGCCATATACTCAACGCCTGCCTGCCTTTGCTGGAAGAAGGCAAAGTGGAAGCTATTGAATGGGCTTTTGACGCCCTTTACCAGCAGGCGGAAATACCCGGCTGGTTTGAATCCCTGCTGCAGGCATACAGCGCCGAAGGCCGACTGATAGGGCATGGCATTTTCTTTTCACTTTTTGCCGGCAAATGGTCACAGGACCAGGCAGCCTGGCTGCAGGGATTGAAGAAAGCCTGTAGCCAATACCGGTTCAACCATATCACAGCGCATTTTGGCTTCATGAGCGGCCGCGATTTTCACCATGGCGCTCCCCTTCCGGTTCCTTATAACAAAACCGTGCTGGCCATTGGCATCGACCGGATAAAAAGAATTGCAGATGCCTGCCAATGCCCGGTAGGATTAGAAAACCTGGCATTTTCTTATTCGCCGGAGGAAGTAAAACGCCACGCCGCTTTCCTGCAGCAATTGCTGGAACCCGTGAACGGATTTATGATTCTTGACCTCCACAATGTTTATTGCCAGGCGCACAATTTCAATATTCCGTTTGCCACATTGATTGATCTGTATCCAATGGACCTCACCAGAGAAATACATATCTCCGGCGGAAGCTGGCATAAACACCCGGCAGCACCAGCAGGGAAAATCAGGAGAGACACCCACGACGATGCTGTTCCCGAAGAAGTCTTTGCGATGCTGCAACAGGTAATATCCAGGTGTTCTTCGCTTAAGTTCGTTGTGCTGGAACAACTGGGTAATGGCCTGGAGACGGAACTTTCAAGGGAACAATTTTATACTGATTTTCTCCGGATGGAACAAATAGTACAGGCTACAACGCAGCAGGATACCACAGCCGCCATTAATTCATTAATGCCGGCATTCCCGCTGACATTGGGAAATATTGTTGAAGACGAAACCGTTTATTTGCAGCAGTGCGCAATTTCAGACATACTGGAAACCGCCGGTTCAGTGACTGAAGCAGTCAATGCACTGCAAAACTCGCCCCTGGCCCATAGCAGCTGGCATATTGAAAACTGGCAGCCTTATATGATTGAAACCGCCATTGCCATTGCGCAGAAATGGAAAAAGAAAGGAGTATAAATGGCAAGGCCCGTGTCAACGTTTGTAACCGGGCCTTGCCATGTAGCAGGGTGTACCAAAGAATTACTTCATTTTTATTGTTTTACAAATGGCAATACCTGAGCGTGCTGCTGGCCGTTGTATAATTGCAACCAGTAAGTACCGGCCGGCAATGCTGCCACATCTACCTGCAAAGTGCCGGTTTGCAGACGTCCCCTTTTCACAGGCTGACCGGCAGCAGAAACAATCTGCCATGGCTGGTTGGCATTCGCTGCAGGCACATTCACAATTTGTAGCTGCCCCTGCACAGGATTACGTGCAATACGGGCAGCCATTTTTGAGCTATTGTTAACCGTTAGTACAGCGGTGTATTCCGTATGACCATCTTTGTCTACCATTTTTAAACGGTAAAAAGACTTACCCGGCAATGGATTGACATCTTCCCTGCTGTAGGCAATGTCTCCGTTGCTGCTGCCCGCCGCCGGCACCCTGGCAATGCTGATGAAATGAATGCCATCTGCGCTGCGTTCTACATCAAAAAAGCTGCTGTTGATTTCTGTACTGCTGGTCCATTGCAAATGAACCGCAGTATTAACCACTGTTGCCTTCCACTCAACAAGTTTTACCGGCAAAGCGGCCAGCGTAGCAGCGCTGAACACCGCAGCCGGCGCCAGGTAAAGCGGTTGATTAAACCCGTTAAACTCAAACACTGCAAAATGATAGCTGGTATTGGGTTGCAGGTTTTGTACAGCAGCAAAGGCATCGGTAGTACTGCCTACAACAAAATTACCATTTCCCAAATCCTGTCCATTGCCAAAATCGGTGCTGGCGGTATACACGGTAAAATCCTGCGGTAGAGCGTTTACAACCGCATTTTTTCTTGCCACTAACAGGCGTGCGCGGCCGCTGCCGGCAGTGAAAGCAAGATTCAGTGAAGTAGCGGCGGCATTGCTGACCATCAAACCGCTGGCCTGCGATGCAGGTGTTGAAGCGGTATTACCATTTACACTTGCAAAAGAAGCACTGAGGTAAGCGGTATTGCTGCCGGTGCCATCATATTCAAAAACCCTGAAGTAGTAATTGCTGGCCGGGTCAAGTCCCGTAACGGTAGCTGCATTAAAATTATCGTTGTACACTACAAACTCGTCCGCTGCCAGCTGTGAGCCCGAACCAAAAACTGCGTTAGCGGTATAGGCAACCCCATCAACAGGCAGGCTGGTAACAGCTGACCCCTTGCGCGCCATTACTATCCTGCGTTGTCCGTTGCCGTTGATCCAGCCAAGGGTCAGCGCCTTTCCATCTGTTTTGGTTATCACCAGGCCGGAAGCGGGGACAGTGGGTACGCTGCGGGTAACAATGCTGCTGGTATAAGCAGGCAGCAGATACTGCGGCTGCCCGGAACCGTTGTATTCATAAAAAGAAAAAAAGTATTGGGTGCCCTGCTTAAGATTGGTGACCGTTGTGCTGGTGCCCGTACTGCTGTATACTGAATAATTACCGCTGCCTATGCTGGCGCCACTGCCAAAAATACTGTTACCTGCATATGGCTGGCTGTTGGCGGGTTCTGCATTTACGGGCGCGCCTTCGCGGGCTACCAGCATGCGGCGCAGCCCGTTACCGCTGGTCCAGTTTATGTTTACTGAATTAGTAGTAATATTTGAAAAAACAGCATTGCTTACCTGCAAAGAAGGCGCAGCCGAAGTAGCAGCATTTGCGGTTAGATAACTGCTGGTCAGGTACTCAGTGCCGGCACCGGTGCCATTGTACTCAAATACCGCGAAATAATACTGGGTAGCGGGCGATAAGCCGGTGAGGTAAAAACTGGTAAACGCACTGTTATACACCACAAACTCCCCGGTTACCGGTTGCTGCCCGCTTCCAAACGCTGTATTGGCCGTATAGTCAATGCCATTTTGCGGAACAAAGCTCACCGGGCTACCGGCTTTGCAGACGATGATTCTTTTGGCGCCATTGCCCGGCGTCCATCCAATGTTAAAATACCCACCATCTACCTGTGCAAAATAAAGGTTGCTGGCGGGTAGCGTAGGTGCAGCGGCATTCACCTGCAATGAAACAAGTACAATAAAAAAAGTATAAAGCATTTTCATAACGATAAAATTTGCCACGAATTTGCTTTACCAGCACCGCAAAAAATATATATCGTTAAATGTATTGTGGATTATGCTGTATCAACTGCAGTTGATTAAGGAATTATTGCCGTTGCATAGACAGAAAGTGTTCCATTAAATCAAGGGAATACAATAAAATGAGTTTTCAATGCGCATCAGGCGGACTTCCATACCGCTTACTGCACTAACACAAAATGCACATAGTGAAATAATAAATCTCAGCCACATAAATAATAATGCAATCACTTTGCTAAGTACGCCTTATAACAGGTTGCGCGAGTGATCTTACATACAATTTCTTCACGCCCCTGGAATTATCAATTACCAGTTGAAAAGAATACCATTTATTCCTGATAGACATTTTACCGGTATAAGTTCCCGGCCCGGCCTTGATTGATACCCGTCCAAATTTATCAGTATAGCCGGAAAACAACACGCTGTTATTCCTTCCGTCCAGCAGTTTAATGGCTTCGTATGACACAATATTAAAGGTATTACCTTCCTGGAAATATATCTGAAAGTCATCCGCACGCAGACCAGGCAGCAGGCCTGCAAAAAAAATAAAAAATAAGATTGCCTTTTTCATAAAGTCCGTTTTACTGGTAATAATTAAGACAAGCCGCCTTGTAAATTCTCGCCGACCGGGTTAGTTTCTTCAGAAGACTTGTCGTATCTCCGTCG
>JANPGT010000278.1:0-3495 GCA_031424135.1 Chitinophagaceae bacterium | reverse complement strand
GTAGTATCCGCAGCAGGAACTAAAAATTATAACTATTAGAATAAGTGTAAATGCTTAGTTTATAAACCAATCATGCCCATTGATATTTTTATCTGTACGTGTGTTATGTCTTTTGTTCTTCAAATTGCGGTGGTACAGCAGTTGAATTGCTCTCGTACGGGTATCATCAACTGCAGTTCGCGGCATTGCCGTATCACCGGATGAAGCATGAACTGATTTTTTTAAGGACAGGAAAAGACTGTACAAGTGATGTAATCTTTGTCTGAGCATACTAATCGCATTTGGCTTTCTTCATTGATGCATGCACTGGTTTGGCAGTGCTTATGAAACAAAAACAAAAAAAATACCAGTAAATAGAGTGGTTGTCTTATAATTCAACCAAACCCGCTGCTGGTGAGACGCGGCGGCGAGTATTAAATTATTCTTAAAAGTAGATGATGCCGTATTCAGCCAGGCTCCCCGAAAAAGGGGATTTTTTGCGGCACCTGTACAAAACAAGGTGAGAAGAATTATACCCTGTTAAAGGAAAAGATCGAAGCATCTTTGTTGGCTTTGCCCTGGATAATATCCGTAATAATCCGGGCGGCAATTACACTAAAGGTGATGCCGTTTCCACCAAAGCCCAGTGAGAAAAAACAGCCGGGTTTCTTATTGTATTTTCCTATAAACGGAAGACCGTCTTTGGTGCTGCCAAAAGTACCCGTCCAGCTGAAAGCGGGTTGCAGTTCCATACCGGGATAAATTTTATTAAAATCTTTTACCAGCTGCCCTGTTTTTGTTTTAATAAGTTTATCGCGGCGGGCCGCATTCATAAAATCTTCATCCCTGCCACCCACAATGATTCTTTTGTCGGTAGTGGTACGCATGTAGAGGTAGGGATCGGCGGTGTTCCAGATAAGCGAATCTTCTTTCCAGCGTTTGTCTATGGCCTGGTGGTGTTCGCTTACAAAGGCGTAGGTGGATTTGAGATCAACAATGTTTTTGTCAATCAAGTCCATTACTTCGTACCCTGTAGCATAGATAATGGTATTGGTTCTAATGGTGCAGCCGCCGTCTGTGGCCAATGTAAAGCCACGCCTCTGCTGTTTAATGGAACTGATATTGGTACGGTCGTATACCAGCAGCCCCTTTTTGATGCAGTATTGAAACAAGGCGTGGGTAAAAGCGTAGGCATCGGTTTGTGCTGCCTGATCAGATAAAATGGCAGCCGGCGCTTTGAATCCATATAAATGATGTATATCCTGTTCCTCCAGCCATTGTACGCCAAAACCATTTGCATGGCGGATGGTGAATTCCTTTTTTAAAAAGGGGAGATCTTTTTTAGCAGCAGCATAGTAAAGGCTTTTTTTAGGCTGTATATCAGTAAATTTTATTTTTTTAGCAATGGCCATCAGTGTGTCAATGGCCTGTGAACACAGTGTATAGGAGCGCACGGCATCTTTATACCCGCGTTTGTTCACCAGTTCATGCAGGGCAGTATCTATCTCGTATTGCAGTAAAGCGGTGCTGGCGCAGGTACTCCCCAGCCCAATAGATCTTTTATCAACTACAGTGCATTCAATACCTGCGTTAAGCAGGTAATAGCTCATTAAAGCCGAAGAGATACCGCCACCTATAATCGTTACTCTTGTACTAATTGAGGTATCAAGCACGGGATAATTAAAGGGGAGGCCGTCTTTGATTAGCCAGAAGGGGAGGCCCGAGGTTAAATTCATATCATTCAGGATTGGTGCAACTGCCTGTCCAGGATGGCTTCACGGTCTTTTTTTCCTTCATGCAATTGGGAAGCTTCATCAATAGAGTGCGACTGCTGCAGGCTTTCTTCTTTTTTGGTTAGTTCGCTGAGCCGGCTGTAATATTTCTGAATTACCCGCATTTCCTCTTCCGTCATGTTTTCCACGTCCACCAGGCGGTTGCTGGCAAATTCATGCGCAGCCACCAGCTCGTTTAGTTTTAACTGTATGGCAAGGGAATCTTTATTTTGCGATTTCTGTATTAAAAACACCATCAGAAATGTAACTATGGTGGTACTTGTATTAATAACCAGTTGCCAGGTTTCAGAATAGTGAAAAAGAGGACCTGTTGCTGCCCAGATCATCACTACCGCCAACGCCAGTAGAAATGCCGGTGTAGTACCTGTGGCCCTGGTGACTGCTGCAGCGAATTTTTCAAAAATGCTGGCACCAGCCGATTTTTTTTTAGTTGCCATAAAATAAATTTAATCAGTACAACCGTATAAACCATACATAATAATCAACTGCTGCAGGTTATCATGTATGGTTTGTGCCGGTGTATTTATATTGTCTGAATGGTGCTTATCCCATAGTATTCAGCAAGGCGCCGGTATCCGGCGCTTCATTACTGCTCACCATTTCTTTGCCGGTATTTTTGCCTTTAATAAAGTCTACCAGGCAATCCTTTAAAGAGCCGCCCAATTCGTCGGCCTTGTCAAGAATTTTTCTGCGGGTAGCCGAGCCTTTATCGGGCGATAATAAAATGCCTGCTATAATGCCCACAGAAACGCCTGCTGCAATACCCAAAATGATTTTCTTGTTTGTCATGATGATAGATTTTAGTAGTTACCAATGTTGCTGTTATTTATATGGAAGGGCGGATATATACGCTTATTATTGACAAGCATTGTGCCATTGCGAATGCTGCTGCGGTAACCAGGGAAAGCCGTTTTAAAGGGGATTTATTTCTACGATCGGATGCCGTACACTACTGAATGATGGCATAAATGGCTGGCAATACCACCACTTCTACCGCAGATGATTGTACTGCTGCCGCCTGCCGCTGCGTTGGTTCGCAGTAATGATTGCCTTTGACAACAGGTAAAATCTCCTATAGAAAACTCGTTTTATGACGGGCCCCCGAAGGAAAATGGATGTGTAGTAAATACCCGATAGAAACATTGCCAGTGTATCGCAGCGATGGTTTTTCCCTCTGAAAATGGGTGTAAAAGAGCATTTTTCCCTCGAAAAAGCAGGTTATACCCGATAATTCCCCCTGTGTGAATAACTTTTTAGATAATTACGGTTACCTGTTTTACTTTAGCAGGGGGGTATGCCCATTCCTCCACATTACTAACAATTAAATTCAACGTAAAATGGCAAAAGCAGTAAAAAAAGCAGCTAAGAAAGCGGCTCCTAAAAAAGCAGCAAAGAAAGCAGCTCCCAAGAAAGCAGCTCCAAAAAAAGCAGCAAAGAAAGCAGCTCCTAAAAAAGCAGCAAAGAAAAAATCAGCACGCAAACCTAATGCAGCATTTATGGCTCCTTTAACTGCCACCCCTGCATTGGCAGAAGTAATTGGCAGCAAGCCGTTGCCAAGAACAGAAATTATCCGTCAGATCTGGAATTACATTAAAAAGAACAAATTACAGGATCAGAAGAACAAGAGGATGATCAATGCAGACGCAAAATTGAAAGTGTTGTTTGCAGGAAAGGCGCAGATCTCTATGTTTGACCTTGCCAAAGTGGTAAGCAAAAACGTGAA
>JANPGT010000277.1:0-3419 GCA_031424135.1 Chitinophagaceae bacterium | reverse complement strand
ATTTCTTCTTCAGCGGATTGGAAAGATTCTAATTCCTGCCGGTCTGGACTTCAGTCTCCACCGGGCTTACAATACGCACAACACATGGCAAAGGCTACCGGCAACGGTGGCCTTTTTTTGTCCGCCGATTAGCTACGCAGTTAAGAGCCGGCATTACCACAAGGCATCCCCCCAACCCCAGCACAAACCTTTTCGTAGACTTGTTGTTATTTTTTAAATTACAGTCGTGAATATAAAAGAAAAGCTTCCTGTATTCATTGTCTCCGGCCTGCTGTTGCTGCAATGCTGGCTGGTCTTTTTTACACCAGAAAGTAAACTAATCAATATCATCAGTTTTTTATCGCCGCTATTTATGCTGTGGATGGCCTTTAGCATTCTGCGCTTTGGAAAATACCAGGGCAAAGACTTTACTGCCGAAGACGAATTTGGCTATGCAGATAAAAAGAAAGAAGATTTGGGCGTGTTTTAAAATTGGTGATACAACCGGCAACGGACTAGCGACTACTTACTAAAGACTACCGACTATTAATTATTGGCTAATTCATAATCATTTCCGGCCCCGGCTTATGCGTCATGGGTGTAACCGTAAACCCAGCTTTGCGCAGCAGGTTGATAACCCCTTTCTCTCCGCCCAGGTGGCCAGCCCCCACAGCAAATAAAGCCGGCGCATCTTTCATAATAGCGGGCATTTTATTTACCCAATTGGCATTGCGGTTATACAAGAGCAGTTCCAGGAAATCACTCATCCCCTCTTCTTCTGCTGTCATCTCCTGCATTTTGTTTAAATCCTGTTTACGATAAACTTCAATCAACTGCCGGTCGCTGCTGTCGCTGACCACACCGGCGCTGTCAATCATTTTTAATAAGTCTTTGGCCTGGCGCTGGTAAGGTATGCTGTCAAACACACTCGCCTGGAACTGCACCGTCTCCAACCCATTAATTGGCTTATGGTCTTTTTTGGCCGCTTTCATAATTACCTGTTCCATACCGTCTTTTTCTGCGCAGGGAAATTTGCTTTCCGATATCAGCGAGGTAATAAAATATGGCTTCAGGCGCTCCATCATGCCCATGGGCAACATGGTCTTGTTTTTCTTGAAATAGTCTTTTACCCGCTGGTATTCCTCTTCGGTCAGCAAATCACTTAGTTTGGTATTATTGTTCATGTTCAGAAAACGCATCGCCCCCAGGGTCTCCATCATATTGTCCAGGTCTATTTCAAAATATACCTGTTGTGTATTGGCAATGGCCAGGCGCAGCGAATCGCTCAGCTGCGCATCTGCTGCACAAAGCAGGTGCATGGTACCGAATATATAAGAAGGTTTACCAAGATGGTTGCCGCTGATTTGCCAGAGCAGGGTGTTTTCCAGGGGTTGAAAAACCTGTTTTTCCTTCCCGGACTTTTTATTGACAGCCGTTTTCTGCGCTGCAATTCCCAAAACGGACAAGATCATTACTATGAATACTGATATTTTTTTCATCAAATTATTTTTTTCAGCTATTAGCTTTCAGCCTTTAGCCATTAGTCTGCTTAAGGATACATAATATTAGATGCAACAATAACTTTGGGTCTTCATTTAATTTAGACCAGTCACCACTTTTCCTCACTTCAGCTAACAGCTTGCTTATACAAACTTCCCCCTTTCTCAAACACCCGGGCAATTTTATTTTCTGTAGCGGCATCTTTTTCCACCGGCGGTGCATGATGCGGTTTAACGCGGGCATCAAATACCAATGGTCCGCGGCAGCCCCAATGTTTGTTGGCAGTAAAGCTGTTGATGCCGTACATGTCATGCGATGGATTGCAACGGGTAAAACAAACCCATAAAAAATTAACCAGTTGCGCCGCTACAAAACGCGCATCATCACAAACCACTATAAAAGGCAATTGCTGCAAATCATGTTCAGCAACAGCCTGGATCGCATTGTTCAGCTCCTCCATTTCTGCATGCGCATTGGTATAACTGGTAAATGGCTGCAGCTGCAGGGCTATTATGCCGGGCATCACCAGCTGTGCATTTTGAATACCGCGTATATTTTGCAAAACAGCCGGCAGGCTGGTAGCAAGCGTTCTAACCGGCTCGCCGTAGGCCGCCAGTACCACTTTGCTGCCGCTGTTCAGCGATTCGCCGGAGTAGTCCAGCGTGTCAATGGTGGTATTGGTATAAAAATGAATATCCCTGGCAAGGTTGAGACGCTCCAGTATGTATTGCAGGTAATGCTGAATATCGTGCGTATGCAGTTTGCCGGTATCGTCTGCGGTAATAAATAGAAATTTGGCCAGGCTCAGCTGTCCGGTTCCTAAAATATGGTTTGCAATAGTGAGTATTTCGGCGGGTTGTTTGGCCGGCATATAGGGGGTGTAACGCTCACTGCCAATGGCCAGCAGCAGGGGATGCACACCGGCAGCATCTACCGCATGCACTTCCTTTAATCCGGGAATCTCCTGCTGCAGGGCGCTGCCTGTTATCTCATGTATCAACTGTCCAAAACTGGTATCTTCCTGTGGTGGGCGCCCTACCACCGTAAAAGGCCAGATGGCGTTTTTCTTTGCGTACACTTTGTGCACCTTCATTAATGGGAAAGGATGCTGCAGGCTGTAATAGCCCAGGTGGTCACCAAAGGGGCCTTCGGGTTTGTTTTCACCGGGATGTACTTCGCCGGTAATCACAAAATCTGCATCGGTACTCACCGCAAAACCATCCTGGTAACAATAGCGGAAACGGCGACCACCCAATACGCCGGCAAAAGTCATTTCGCTGATGCCCTCCGGCAAGGGCATTACGGCGGCTACGCTGTGTGCGGGCGGACCACCGGCAAACACACTTACTTTTAAGGGCAATCCTTTTGCATTGGCTTTTGCCTGGTGTACACCAATACCCCGGTGCAGCTGGTAATGAAGGCCGATTTCTTTGTCAGGGATATAATCGTTACCCGAAAGCTGTATGCGGTACATGCCCAGGTTGGCATTCATAATGCCCGGCTTGTCTGCATCTTCCGTATACACCTGCGGCAGGGTAACAAAAGCGCCCCCATCTTTGGGCCAGTGATGAATTTGCGGAATATCGCTGATGCTTACCTGTTGTTCCAGCACAGGTTTACTCAGCGGATTTTTCAACGGCAGGGCTTTTATGGCTGCCAGACCCGCTGTAAAATTATCAATGGGATGCTTAAACGCTTTTGCCGGGTTATTCTTTAATTCGATCAGTTGCTGTACCAGCGCCAGGGTATCTCGGAAGATGAATTTGCTTCTTTGCAGTGTACCAAAAATATTGGACGCTGCCCTGAACTGGCTGCCCTTTACATTTTCAAACAGCAGGGCCGGTCCGCCTGCTTCATGCACCCGCAGGTGAATGGCCGCCATTTCAAGGTAAGGATCAACTTCTTCTTTGATGCGCACCAATTGCCCCTGTTGTTCCAAA
>JANPGT010000276.1:0-5375 GCA_031424135.1 Chitinophagaceae bacterium | reverse complement strand
TCTTTCCGTCAATATCAAGAATTACAAATGTGAGATCCGAATTGCCTCCCTGCTTGGTAATTTCGGCTGAAAGAAATAGTCCGGCACCTTCCAGTTTTATCAGTTCTTTGGTAGTGTTGTTGGCAGGGTTGCTGGTTAATCCCTGGATGCGTACCGGGCTTTCTACCGCCCCGATTAATGTGGATGCCATAATAATAATTCTTACTTTCTATGAATAATTACCTGTAAAAATATTATCTATAGACAGCGCAGGCAATTACCAATAAGTAGTATTTTTTGCCGGCGATCTTTTCAGGCTGCCCGCTTACCTGTACAAATTCGGTAAATCTTTTTCAAACCAGGTAAACGGGTCATTATAAAAATCCATAAAATCTGGTACGCTTACCTGCCCCGGAAAAGGCGCATAATAATGGGTAGCGCTGCGGCTGTCGTTGCGCCACACCAGTACGTAACAGAGCCGGAGGCCCGGTGTTTTTACCGCATTCAGTAAGACTTGCGTCCACCATACCGTATTGGGTATTGATTCCAGACCAGTTTCTGTAAATGCGGCCAGTTTGTGAAACGTTGTTGCCAGCTTGCTCACGATTCTTAATTTCTGAATACCGGCCCCTGTATCGTATTTGCCATCTCGGCCAAAATCTGCATAGTCGTCCATGCCCAACAAATCTACCCATTCGTTGCCGGGATAACGATCAAGATAAGCCGCTTCTGTATTGAATTTACAATCCGGGGAAAAAGCATAAATAAAATTATGCACGTGCAGGCTATCGCGCAGGTAGGCAACGGTAAATTTCCACAAACCGGTAAACTCTTCTTTACTGCAGTGCGATTTACCCCACCAGAACCAATCTCCGTCAAACTCATGGTAAGGACGGAAGATCATGGGTACCAGTTGCCCGTCTTTTCCCCTGGTACTGTTGGCCAAATCTGCAATCGTCTTCAATATTATTTTGTATTGCTGGTGACCACTGCCCCCGGGTACCAGGTAGCGCACCGCAGGAACGGATACAGAATCTTTCCAGTAAAAACCGCCTGCAGATAAAGGGTTACTGAAATGCCAGGCTACAGTGGTGACACCTCCCCTGTTATAAGTGGCTGCAATATTTTGTTGCAGATCCTGTTTTATCTTTTTACCAATGCTGTCTGGCAGGCTGGTATTGGTAAGCCCGCTTATATCAACACCAATTACTGCTGGATGTGAACCTGTCACAGATTTTACATCAGAGCGATCCACTTCTCCCTGCCATCCGTGACCGTATTCTGTAGCATGCTGGTGCCCAAACAGAATATGATTGCCCTTCAAATTGTGAAGCTTGCGGTACAACGCCCTGGTGGCCGGCGTGGCACCCCTATCAACCAATACGCCAATACTTTCCTGTGACCATAAAAATGTTGTGTAAAAAAAGCAACAACCTGTTATAAAAAGATTTTTTATCATGAAAGAAATCTTTACTGGTGAATATATTCTAAGGTAAGTCATAAATCAAATGGGGAAACCGGCCTGTATGCTATTAAAATAGCATTATGATCTTCTAAAAAAAATAGCTGGCATGCTTTTTAAAATACGTATAGAAAAAGAAGTTATGAAAAAGTTCTATTTTGCAGCCATGCTGGCATCAGGCATAGTGTTCATTAGTTCCTGTGGAAATAATGAAGGGGGAGAAAGTAACAGTACTGACAGTTCTGCCACCACCATACCTGCACCGGGCAACAGCAGCGCTACCAACCCATCTATGGCAGATACTGCCTTTTCAAAAGATTACAGCGATACACTGAATATGAAGAAGGATTCTGCCAACAGGCAATAGGCATTACCGTTGGTGGTTTATTCCGCCGGCATTGCTTCCATCGCCTCTCCAAAAACATAATGATTAAACCATTGCCAGTTATGCCAAACTGCCGCCAGCCTTTCTTTTGGTTTTGTGATGCCATGGCCAAAGCCTTTGTACACAATCAGCTTTGAAGGAATATTCCTGTCCTGCAAACCGCGGTACAACTCGTAGGCGTTGGGAATGGGTACGCGCCTGTCCAGTTCGCCATGCTGTATAAGTGTGGGTGTACTTGCTTTGTTGATATTGGTCATGGGTGAGGTTTTGGAATACACAGCCGCATCGCTCCAGGGAGTAGCTTTCAGGTACTGGCGGGTGAAAGGCGTTATATCTGTACTCACGTAATAGGTTACCCAGTTGGAGATGCCCGCCCCAACAGAGATGGCTTTAAACATACGCGTATTGGTGGTAAGAAATGCAGAAATATAACCACCCTGGCTCCATCCCATGCAACCCATTCTGGACGTATCAATGATGCCCTGGCTATTCAGGTATTCTACACCACTTACTACATCCCACATATCGCCCACTCCAAGATTGCCCACATTCAGCGAACGGAACTTCTCGCCATAACCAGCGCTGCCGCGGTAATTCACCCTTAATACCAGGGCGCCTTTCTCGCACCACTGCATAATGGGATAAACATAGGTAGGCACAGGTTCTGGCCGGTCTGTGCCTGTGGGCCCGCCATGTATTACTACCAGCAATGGATATTTCTTTTTTGCATCATAATTCCGGGGCTTCAGTAAAACGCCTTCTATAGATGCACCGTCTTTGCTTTTCCATTGCACCAGTTCATTCAATGGCGTGTTCCAGCCGAGCAGCTGCCCGCTCATGGCGGACAGTTTTGTGGGAGCCTCGCCTTCTGCTGATAAAAACACCTCCTGCAGATCCGAAAACTGTCTCCCTGTAAAAGCCATTTTACCGGCACCTTTACTAAAACTGGGCGCGCCCGCAATATCTATTCCTGTACCCACAGCAGTTGTTTTACCTGTAAGCGGATCAATCACAAATATGCCGGCTTTTGTTTTTTGCGCTGCGGTGAAAAATATTCCTTTTTCATTCCATTCAGCAGCGTTTTTGTTTTCATCAAAATCACCCGCAATTTCACGGCTTTTTTTACTGTTGAGATCATAAATAAGCAAACGGTTATTTTTGTAATAATTGGAGATGGTATCTGCCAGTGAGCTGCTGAATACAAACTGTTTGCCATCGGGTGCCCAGTCAATAAAAAAATCACCACCGGGATTATTCACCAGCACACTTGACTTCTTCGTCATCAGATCCAATACAGCAATATCAGCATGTGCTGAAGAGGTAATGATAGGGTCAGGCTGACGGGTAAAGCCAATAAACTTGCCGTCGGGGCTCCAGCCAAAACCTGCCACGCTGAAATCACCATCTGTTAATCTTGTTGCTTTGGGCAATGTATAGCAGGTAGCCGGTGCAGTTTTATTAACACTGTCTGCTTTGGAAGTGTAGCAGGGCAACTGGCCTGCGGCCATTACAGAATCATAATTAAACCGCAGCAGCCATAAATGATTTAATTTGTATTCTTCTCCTTCTACTGCAAATCCACCATAGCGCTCTTTGCTTGTTTTTTCTTTCTTACTGTCCTGGTCTGCTCTGGTAAACGCAATGTATTTACCATCGGGGCTCCATTCATAGTTACCCACGCCGTCTTCTTCTTTGCTCACAGGAAAAGCTTCGCCACCGGCAACCGCAATCAGGTACAATTGTGTTTTGTCGCCACGGTCGGCAAGAAAACTAACCCATTTGCTGTCGGGTGTAAATTGCGGAGAAGTACTGCTGCCTTTGAAAGTACGGGTTAACTGGAAAGCGGCTTCGCCTTCGCGGTACAGCCATACTTCAGTATCAAAATTATTATTGGCCCAGTCTGCAGACGTAACAGTGTAAACGGCAGATTTACCATCCGTGGACAATATAACGCCGCCCACTGTTTTCAGGCTGATCCATTTTTCAAAAGAGACGGACGCGTTTTGCTGGGCTGCCACCGGCAGCAAATACAGCAGTATGAATGCCGTGCAAATAATTTTTCCCATAAACAATGATTGTAGGTGCTTTCACGGAAGTTAAGCAAAAACATCAAGGGGCTAATCATCCAGGCTGATTCTTTTCAGTGAATGCAAACCGGAAAGCTATTACCTTTTGGTGGTATCCTCCATGTTCAGATTACTGTCGAACGGACTCTTTGTAAAAGGATATACCATCTGTTTCAGGTAGCCCTTGGGGTAGTAAGCTTCATGCAGACCGGTACCGGCGGGCCATTCCTTACCGGGCAGGTAATAGGTGCCGAAAATCTTATCGATAAAGGGGAAAATAGTGGCAAAATTTTTACCATAGTATTTCGGGTCTTCGCAATGGTGCCAGTGGTGGTATTGTGGTGTGGCAATGATATATTTCAGGAAACCGAAATTGATTCTGGTATTGGCATGAATGAGCACGGCGTGAATGGCCATGAAAACGATATAGGTATTAAAAGTAATCTGCGAAAATCCGAATACGTATAAAGGAATAAAGGCCATGGAACGCGTTACAAAAATATCTACAAAATGGGTGCGCGATCCCGCCAGCCAATCCATGTTCTTAGTGGAGTGATGTACGGAGTGGAAACGCCATAAATAGTGGTGCATGTGAAAAAAACGATGTGCCCAGTACTGAAAAAAATCGGTCACCAAAAAAGCGAAAAGCAGTTCTATTACAAAGGGCAATTGCTGTACCCAATGGTGCAGTCCTCCCAGGCCTATCCATCCAAAAAAGGTCCTGGCAGGTTGTTGCGTAATGATGCCAAAAAACTGGATAAACAGGTGGCTGATGACAAAGTACACCAGGTCGGTTCGCCATTCTTCATGAAACTTGCTCTGCTTAAGGTTTTTGGGAAACACCATTTCGATGGGCACAAAAATGACTGCCATCAGCAGCAGATCCAGCAGCATCCAGTCAAGCCCCAGGTACCAGGCCGTTTTATCTACTGCCCTGCCCTGAACGCTGAAGCCCCCCATCACAATAGTAAGGGTGCAGATAAGCATTCCTGTCAATGCCCAGTGCTTTCTCCTGCTGAGCAGAAAGCTTAGCACAGCAAAAAAGAAAGACGCAACAATAACAGCCGTTAATAGTATCACCATAGATTTCCCGGTATACACTGCCCGGAATTCAGGAGAAGTAAGCCATTCAGGAAACTGGAAGCAAAACACTGCCAGGAAGGACAGCAGGCCCAGGAAAATAGAGATATAGCCGCTTATTTTTCCTTCGCCAAATACAAAACGTTCTTGGGTCATAACAGGGGTTTATGCAATAAATATAAAATCATTTTCACAAAAACTGGCCAGCCAAAATAATGTCGCTGCTTATTAATACAGCTGATATTACGTATTTCGCTTATTTTTATTGCTTAATTAAGACTATGGCTACCACAAAAATTACGGTAAACAACAATGGATCGCTGAGAATTGAAGGCGATTTTGAAGTACTAGATAAAACGGGCGCGCAGTATAACCTGGGTGGAAGGGAAATTGTTTCTTTTTG
>JANPGT010000275.1:0-2963 GCA_031424135.1 Chitinophagaceae bacterium | reverse complement strand
ACTGCATCCAGGTCAAAAGCTTCGCTGGCATATTCTTTATACGCGGTGGTAAAAATTACCTTGGGTGGATGGTTGAGTGTTTTTAAAAAACTGGTGCCGGATAGTTTGGGCATTTGTATATCCAGAAAAATAAGATCTATTTTTTTTTGCTGTAATATTTCCATTGCCTGGAAAGCGTTGCTGCATTTGCCCGCTACTTCCAGCTGGTTCACCATGGAAATGTACTTTTCAAGGATGCTCAGCGCAGGTGGTTCATCATCAACCAGCAGACATTTCCATTTCATGGGCTTGCTTGATTGAAGGGTTAGCAATAGTAGCGGTATTATTTTCTTTTACCGGTTGTTCCCATTGTAAATGAAGGTTTACAATAAAAACATCTTTATCATGTTCAGCCGCAAAGCTGTACCTGCCGGGGTACAGCAAGTCAAGTCGCCGTTTCACATTCTGCAGGCCTATACCACCGGTCTCAAAAACGGTTTTCACCGGCGCGGCTTCTTTGCTGTTCACCAGTTTAAAATGCATACCTTCTTCTGTTACGTGCATATCGAAACTTATCCAGCATTGGTCTGTCTGGTGACTGGTACCATGTTTAAATGCGTTTTCAATCAATGGTAAAATCAGTAATGGGGCAATTTGTCTGTTCTCCAGTTGTCCGGTCACCGCCAGCGAAACATCCAGGCGGTCTCCATAACGTAATTGTTCCAGTGAAATATATTCCTGCAGCAGTTTGATCTCCGTAGACAGGGGAATAAGGGCCACATTGCTTTCATAAATCATAAACCGCAGCAGGCCGGAAAGTTTTAATACTATTTCCGGTGCCATGGGCGACTGGTCAAGAATATGCGCGTATAAATTATTCAGTGTATTAAATAAAAAATGGGGATGTACCTGTGACTTCAGCAGTTCCAGTTCGGCAGCCATTTTCTGCTGTTGCGCTTCTATGGTTTGTTGTTTTTGTTTATACCAGTGGTTCAGCAGGTTAATAGAGATAGCAATGCCGGCCGCATGGATATAGGGCAAGACTTCCCTTCCTTCATTCATAGTAAATCCATTAAAAACTTTCGTCTGAACAACCAGCTTCACCAGTTCTGAATACAGCATACACAATACCAGCACTGCCAGTAGTAAAGAGAAAAATTGCCAGTACTTTTTTCTGGTAAGAAAAACAGGTATCAGGTAATATATAAGTGAGTATACCAGCAGCATAAATCCGGGTAAATAATAAAGCATGCTGATGAAGGATGCTGCAAAATTGCTTTGAGCGCTGAATCCCCAGGCAAAGTAGGTAAGGATCAATAGCCAGAACAGGGCATGCAGTGCCAGCTTTCTGATCCGTGGATGTTGTATAAAAAAATCCTGCAAGGGCATATTCCGGTGCTTTGCCAAATCTACAACTATTTACAGCTGTTACCTTCCCCTTGGGCCCTTTGTAGACAGACGGCAACATTTTGAAGACGAAATACGGGAAACCGCCTTTAATAGTCCCGGGTAGCCATCAACGGCAGTCTGTGTGCGTAATCATAAGTTTCATCTACTATACCATGGGCCGTTTATAAAGGAAGTTATTTTTATACTGTTACTGCAAACGATACCGGGTGCTATCTGTATCACCCGGCTATTGTAAAAGTGAAGTAAGCAGATGGGGAATAATTTGGGAAGATTATCTGAACAGGCTATTATTCAGTTTATGAACCAACTAACCCCGTCCGACCGGATCATCCGGGCGGGCAATCAACCAATCGCCCACCACTTGCTAAGAATTGGCTGCCAGTTAAGCAGGACGGCTTGTTATTGGAGAAGGGTTATAATAGTTTTAACATATTCCGGTGTCTCATGTATCCGGAAGCCATTAAACCTTAGTTATGAAAAATATGTATTCTCTATCAGAGAAGGGCTTTATTATGCTGACTACCCTCTCAGCCCTGCCGCAACAATGGCCATTGACTATAAAAAAACCGGCAATTAATTCAGTTGCCTGCTCACATTCCATCAACCCACTTGCTTATTTGCCTTCTTCTGTAACTAACAGGCTGCATACCAAACAGGCATTCCGTTCACCAGCCCTTCAAATTAATTTATAAACATGTGCCGCAAGTCTTCATTACTGCTACTGTTTTTTTTCTGCCTTATCAGCGGAGTTTCCTTTGGGCAACAGGTGGAAAAAATGCTCAAGTCAAAACCGGTGGAACTGTCCGGCAGTGTAAATGTTACCGGTATTTTTTACAATGCCCAGGGTATCCCCAACCGTTACCTCCCTTTTAATTATGTGATTTCCGGAACGCCGGTGCTTTCCATTTACGGGTTCCAGGTGCCCATCTCTTTTATTATTGGTAAGCAGCAAAGTGGTTTTACCCAGCCATTCAACCAGTTTGGATTAAGCCCAAGTTATAAGTGGCTCACCATTCATGCCGGCTACCGTAACCTGGTATTCTCGCCCTACACGCTGGCGGGGCATACTTTTTTAGGAGCGGGGGTTGAATTAAATCCCGGTAAGTTCCGCTTTGCCGCTATCTATGGTCAGTTTAACAAAGCCACGTTGCTGGACACAGCGCAGCGCCTCTATTTTTCCAATTTTACCTATAAAAGAACGGGCATGGCTTTCCGGGTAGGCTACGGTACCGAAAATAATTATTTTGACCTGATAGCATTAAAAGCAAAAGATGATCCGGCCAGTTTAAAAATCAACAAAGGATTGATGGATTCTTCCGGCATTGCACCTGCAGAAAATACAGTGGCGGGATACAATCTGCATTTCAGCTTCTGGCAGCGGCGCCTCACACTGGAAAGTAACGGCGCGCTAAGCCTTTATACCAATGATGTAAATACACCCAGGCTGCAGGACAGCAGTTTTGAAAAAGGGGTGAAGACGTTCAGCAGCCTTTCCACGCTGCGTACCGGTACTGAATTGTTTGGTGCGGTAGATGCCGCCCTCCGCTATAAATTAAAAAATTTTTCTGTGAAAC
>JANPGT010000274.1:0-4480 GCA_031424135.1 Chitinophagaceae bacterium | reverse complement strand
CCATTCCCGAACTGCTATACCAGCAATTGTATCACTGATCAATATGCTTTCCTGCACTGATTGTTGCAGGATATATTGTGTATGAAGGCCATTTAAACAACAGCAATGAAAAAAATTATTCTCTATATAGTATTCTTTACCTGTGCAGGTAACATCAATGGTTTTGCACAGCAACCTGGTGACAACAGTAATTTTAAGCCTGTTAAAGAAAATGGCAGTTTAACCGGTACCATCACCGATGCTAAAACCGCTCAGCCATTACAGGGCGCTTCTATCTATTTTCACGATCTTAAACTGGGCACCGGCACCAATGCCCGCGGCCAATATAAAATTCAGCATATTCCCAATGGAAAATACCTGGTAGAAATCAGTTTCCTTGGCTATGCGTCCATTGTAGAAACCATAGATATTAATGGTGATGTGCAAAAGGATTATGCATTGTCGCATTCTTATATAGAAAATGAGGCGGTCACCGTTACAGGTGTTTCAGCGGCTACTTCTGTAAAAAGGACACCTGTTCCGGTAAATATTATAAGAAAGGAGGAACTGCTGCGCGGCAGTTCTACCAACCTGATTGATGCGCTGTCAAAAACACCGGGCGTAGCCCAGGTATCCACCGGCCCGGCCATATCAAAACCCTCTATCCGCGGACTGGGGTATAACAGGGTGGTGGTAGTTAATGATGGCATACGCCAGGAAGGCCAGCAATGGGGCGATGAGCACGGAATAGAAATTGATGAATACAATGTAAACAAAGCTGAAGTGCTGAAAGGGCCGGCCTCTTTAATGTATGGCAGCGATGCGCTGGCAGGAGTGGTTAATTTTATTTCTGTTATCCCTGCACCGGAAAAGACCATTAAGGCCAATATTTTTACTACTTACCAGACCAATAACCGCCAGCGGGGCCTGCATGCAGATATTGGTGGCAACGAAAATGGGTTTATCTGGGGAATTAACGGATCTTATAAAGCCGCGGCCGATTATTCCAACAAATACGATGGTCGTGTTTTTAACTCCAGGTTCAATGAAAAGGATTTTGGCGCTTATATCGGTGTAAATAAAAGCTGGGGCTTCAGTCATTTGTTGCTCAGCAAATTTGACCAGCGGCTCGGCCTGGTAGAAGGCGACCGCGACAGTGCGACCGGCCGGTTTACAAAACTGGTGAATGCTAATGGCGTGGAATCTGAAGTGCTTACCACTGATGCGGATTTTACATCAACCAGCCCGGATATACCAAGGCAGCGGATACAGCATTTTAAAATTGCTACCGACAACAGCTTTAACATTGGTAAAGACAGGCTCACACTTACCCTGGGCTACCAGCGCAACCAGCGCCAGGAATTTGGTAATGTGCTTGACCCACAAGAGAAGAACCTGTATTTCGACCTGGGTACTGTCAATTACAACCTGCAGTACCATTTTGCGGAAAAACAAAACTGGCGTACCACCATCGGTGTAAATGGTATGCAGCAAAGCAACCAGAACAAGGGCACCGAAGTGCTGATACCCGAATATTCTTTATTTGATATCGGCGGGTTTGTGTACACACAGAAAAGAATCGCAAAAATTACGCTGAGCGGAGGCGTTCGTTTTGATAACCGGTCTATTGATTCCAAAGAATTACTGGACGGCGGCAATACCAAGTTTCAGCATTTCACCAAAAGCTTTTCCAATGTTTCCGGCAGTGTGGGGGCCAGTTATGAGGCCAGTAAGCAGGTTACAATGAAATTAAACCTGGCAAGGGGTTTTCGCGCCCCCAGTATACCAGAGCTGGCCAGCAACGGCGCCCACGAAGGCACCAACCGGTATGAGTACGGCGAACAAAACCTGAAATCTGAAACCAGCTTCCAGGTAGATGGTGGTTTTGAAATTGCTACCGAGCATATTTCATTTACCGCAAACGTTTTTTATAACGCTATCAATAACTTTATTTATTACCGCAAACTGAATGCGGCAGCCGGTGGCGATTCACTGGTAATGGATGGCAGCAACCAGTTTTTTGCCTTCCGGTTTAACCAGCACAATGCCGTATTGTATGGCACTGAATTTAACCTGGATATCCACCCCCATCCCCTGGACTGGCTGCATATTGAAAACAGTTTTTCTTATGTAAGGGGAGTACTGAGCCAGGATCAGGATGGCAGTAAAAACCTGCCATTCATTCCCGGTGCAAGACTGATCAATGAAGTGAAGGTAGAGCTTTTTAAAAACGGGCACGCATTGCGCAATGTCTACCTGAAAGCAGAGCTGGACAATACTTTTGCACAGAACAATCCTTTTACAGGGTTTAATACGGAAACCCGCACCCCCGGTTATTCATTGCTGAATGCTGGTGTTGGCGGAGACGTGGTGAACAAAGGAAAAACCATGTTCAGCCTGTTTTTCACTGCTACCAATATTGGCGATGTGGCCTATCAAAACCACCTGAGCCGTCTTAAGTATGCACCGGAAAACCTGGTAACAGGCAGAACGGGTGTATATAATATGGGACGAAATTTTAGTGTAAAACTGAATGTGCCATTGTCTTTTTCAACCGGTAAGTAATTTCTTTTAGGTAGTAAGGCGGAATATGTTTTCGGCAAAATATTTTATTTTGTTGCTGCATAATAAAGTTTTATTCCGGCCGTTTATAAAGCGCTTACTAACCCAATTACATAGCAAAAGAAAATCCCTGGTATATCCGGGGATTTTCTTTTATAAGGATCTGTATCTTTAGTATACAAACTGTATACATGGATATTTCTATTACTACACCAGCGCTATTGTTTCCTGCCATCAGCCTTTTGATGCTGGCGTATACCAACCGCTTCCTGGCCCTGGCCAGTCTTATCCGCAACCTGCATGCTAAATATAAAGATCATACCAATAAAGAAGGGGTGCTGAAACAGATCCGCAACCTGCGTTTGCGTCTGCGCTTAATACGGCTGATGCAGTTTTTTGGAATACTCAGCCTTATTCTTTGTGTGCTGAGTATGTTTTTTGTTTTTGAGCAGCTGAACGGCTGGGCCAATTTCCTGTTTGCCTCCAGCCTGGTAGCCATGCTAATCTCCCTGTTTCTTTCCCTGTCAGAAATACAAATCAGCACCAGGGCACTGGAGATAGAATTAAGCGATATGGAAGGACTGAGTGATGATAATACGATTATAGACTATATCAAAACAAGGTTTGAAGAATAGTTTTTAGTTCGGGAGTTCTCAGTTCATAGTTCTTCTACGGCAAGTTGCATTGCTTACAATAGTCACCCCGGTATTGCAGCAGCGCATGGAGATACGGCATATACTATTGCAGCCCGCCTGTAATTAATAATGTCTTTCAAGCGGAAGAACTAAGAACCTTCGAACTAAGAACTATGAACACTTAAGCAACATGTAAACTTTTTCTTTCCCCAATCTGCTGGCGCCACATAGCATAGTACAGGCCTTTTTCTTCCAGCAATTTGCTATGGGTACCCGTTTCTACTACATTGCCTTTTTCCAGTACATAGATACGGTCTGCATGCATAATGGTAGAAAGCCGGTGGGCAATCAACACCGTAATCTGGTTTTGCTGTGAGGAAACATCCTTGATGGTGTCTGTAATTTCCTCTTCCGTAAGCGAATCCAGTGCAGAAGTAGCTTCGTCAAATATCAGCAGCTTGGGTTTGCGCAGCAATGCGCGGGCAATAGACAGGCGTTGTTTTTCTCCGCCGGATAATTTTAAACCACCTTCGCCAATCATGGTATCAAGTCCTTTCTCTGCTCTTTCCAGCAGGTTGGTACAGGCGGCTTTGTCCAGGGCCTCGGTTAAGTCATTATCGGTGGCTGCGGGGTTTACAAATAGCAGGTTTTCTTTAATGGTGCCGGCAAACAACTGGGTGTCCTGGGTTACAAATCCTATCTGGTTGCGCAGGTCTTCAAAGCTGATGGAGTTTTCATCCATACCATTGTATAAAATGGTGCCTTCCAGCGGACGGTACAATCCTACCAGTAATTTCATCAGGGTAGATTTGCCCGAACCCGATGGGCCTACAAAAGCAATGGTTTCACCGGTTTTTACATCGAAGCTGATATTTTCAATGGCTTTGTGCGTAGCACTCTGGTGCTTAAACGCCACATTGCTGAATTTAAGATCTTTGATGGGGCCCAGGTGCAGGGGCGTAGACGGGTATTGTTCCGGCGTCTTCTGCATCAGGTTATGAAAATTATTGAGGGAAGCTTCTGCTTCGCGGTAGGCTAAAATGATATTGCCAATTTCCTGCAGCGGACCGAATATAAAAAAGGAGTAAAACGTAAGCGTCATTACTTCACCGGCCGTTAATTTACTTTTAAACACCAGCCATAGCAGGGTGAACATGATTACCTGTCGCAGGAAGTTTACAAAAGTGCCCTGTATAAAACTAAGGGTGCGGATACTTTTTACTTTTCTCAGTTCCAGTCCGAGTATTTTATAGGTATTGTTATTGAGGCGACTGATTTCCTGCTGGGTAAGTCCCAGGCTTTTT
>JANPGT010000273.1:0-1512 GCA_031424135.1 Chitinophagaceae bacterium | reverse complement strand
ATACACACTGTTAATTGTACGGAGTGTCAACTACCTGACAAGACCTGACCGTTATACGCCACAACCTTTTACCCCCCAAAAACTGCGTCGTATACTTAAATAAACCTTGCTGTATACCCGTTGGCCCAGTCATGTCAAAACTACGAGCGCTTTCATAAAGGTAATGCTGAGCCGCCGCTGCGTTTCATATAATTTTTTAAATTACTTATATAATTATGACGCCGCTTTACTGATATTAATCATTCAGGGCAGCTTTAGTATCTTTATACCCTAAGTAACCGAATAAATAATACATCAAGCATGAAAGCATCACTTCTGATTGCCAGCATTTTAATTATAGTTTTGGGGATAAGCTGTAAAGAACAGAAAAAGAAAGAAAACACTGATCTGCTGATCGGTAAAGGACAAATGCCGAACCTGGCCAGGGACAGCGACGGTAGTTTCCATGTTGCCTATGGCATTGGCGATAGTATTATGTATGCCAGTTCAACGGATGATGGCAACAGCTTTTCCAAACCCGCCCTGGTAGCGGTGCTGCCGGAATTGGCTGCATCACATATGCGGGGGCCGCAAATTGCTTCCACTGCAAGTGGATTAATCATACTCGCTTCCAATAAGTCAGGCGATATTTTCTCTTATACAGAGGATGACGCCGGAAAATGGTCACAGACGGTTAAGGTCAACGATGTGGACACCGTGGCCAAGGAAGGCCTGATGGCTTTGGGAGCAGACGGGCAAAACGCTTTTGCGGTCTGGCTGGATCTAAGGGACAAGCACAATAAAATAGTGGGTGCCAAATCAACGGACGGTGGTAAAACATGGTCTAAAAATATCATGGTCTATGCTTCCCCTGATACCACGGTGTGCGAATGTTGCAAACCTTCTGTTGCCCTGAAAGGAGACAATGTTTTTGTAATGTTCCGGAACCACCTGCATGGAAACCGGGATCTGCATTTAATTAAATCAGCTGATGGTGGAAACAGCTTTGGCGAAGCGCAGCAGTTGGGAAAAGAAAATTGGGCTTTGAACGGATGCCCGATGGATGGTGGTGGACTGGTGATTGACAATAATGGTAATCCAGAAACGGTTTGGCGCAGAAAGAGTACTATTTATGCGGCCCGGCCCGGGCAGGCTGAAGAAGCCATCGGCGAAGGTAAAGGCTGCACCATGGAATCAATAAATGGTAAGAATGTCTATGCCTGGACAGAGAATACGGAGATCGTTATCAGAAAGCCACAGGGACAGAAAGTAAATCTTGGCAAAGGACAGCTCCCGCTTTTAAAGCGCATTAATAATGAACACGTTCTTTGTGTTTGGGAAAATGACAAACAAATTCATTCTGAAATCATAAGCTTATAATCACTAGTAAAATGCGGCTCTATATAAAAAACATGGTCTGCGACCGTTGCATTCTTGTCGTACGGCAGCAATTGGATAAGATCGGATTACCGTATAAAAACATTCAATTAGGCGAAGCCGAACTGGCGGACACCCCTTCAAAGGAAAAATTAC
>JANPGT010000272.1:0-2672 GCA_031424135.1 Chitinophagaceae bacterium | reverse complement strand
TAACGCCGGATAAACTGATTGTAATTGGCACAGTAGCTAAAAAATATAACCTCTACACAAAGATTACCGGCGGCCAGCGCATTGATATGTTTGGCGCCCACCTGGGTGACCTGCCTTTTATCTGGGAAGAACTGATTGCGGCAGGCTTTGAAAGTGGTCACGCTTACGGCAAATCGCTCCGCACCGTAAAAAGCTGTGTGGGCAGCACCTGGTGCCGTTTTGGGCTGCACGACAGCGTTAGTTACGCTATCCGTATTGAAGAGCGTTACCGCGGCCTGCGCTCGCCCCATAAATTAAAAGGTGGTGTAAGCGGTTGTATCCGCGAATGTGCCGAAGCGCAGAGCAAAGATTTTGGCATCATTGCCACAGAGAAAGGATGGAACCTGTTTGTATGCGGCAATGGCGGCAGCAAACCACAGCATGCTTTGCTGCTGGCATCAGACCTGGACGACGAGACCTGCATCCGGTTTATTGACCGTTTCCTGATGTTTTATATCCGGACAGCTGATCCGCTGACAAGAACCGCCGTATGGCTCAATAAAATGGAAGGGGGAATTGACTACCTGCGCAATGTGGTGGTAAACGACAGTCTGTCCATGGGCGCCCAGTGGGAGCAGGAAATGCAGTTGCTGGTAGACAGTTATGAGTGCGAGTGGAAAGCAGCTGTTGAAAACCCGGAGATAAGGAAACGCTTCACGCATTTTGTAAATGCACCGCAGGAAAAAGATCCTTCTGTACAGTTTGAACCCATGCGCGAACAGAAAAAAGTACCGGACTGGAAATAACGAAGACACATTCATTGCCCTGTTAAAATAAAAAAGTATAAAGTCAAAAGTAAAAAACTGCTGAGGGTATTTACAACTCAGCACTTATAACTTACCACTTATTACTTACAACTCTCAACGCCTCACCGATTGCCTACTCAACGATTGTTTGCCTTTTTTTAATGCCTGTTTTACCTGGCGGCGGCTGTTGCCCGGAAGCCCGTCAATCATTATTAAAAAAAGTTGTATGCAAGCACTGTCCACCCCGCAAATGACCACTTGGTTTGCCGCCTGCCGAAAGGAAGATGTTCCTGAAAATGGCGGAGTATGTGTTAAGTACGGGCAGGAACAGATAGCCCTGTTTTACTTTACCCGTAAAAATGAATGGTATGCTACCCAGAACGAATGCCCGCACCGCCAGCAAATGGCGCTCAGCCGTGGCATGATTGGCGAGACAGGTGAAGAACCCAAAGTGGCCTGTCCTTTTCACAAAAAAACATTTTCACTGGAAACCGGCGAATGCCTGAGCGGGGACGAATGCAGCATTAAAACCTACCCGGTAAAAGTGGAGGATGGAATGGTGTTTATCAATGTAGCAACAGCCTGACAGTATTCCGGCAGCAAAGGCTGTTGCCGGTACAAAAATAAAAAAACCCCGGCCGATGTGGAAGTCTAACCGGGGAGTGCGATTCTAAATTGACAAACAACCTAAAACCAAAACAAAACTATGCTGAAAAATTTAAAAAAATGGCATTTCATGTCATTAATGTTGCTGGCAAGCGCCACAACATTTGAAGCACAGGCACAATTCACTTTATCAGGCCAGTTGCGCACAAGAACAGAATTAAGGAATGGCCTGGGCAACCTGGTCACCAAAGGTTCCAAAGCAGCGGCATTTACTTCGCAAAGAACCAGGCTCATCTTTGGTTACAAATGGGACCGCCTTACGTTTGGTGTATCGGTACAGGATGTAAGGGTCTGGGGGCAGGATGCATCATCCATCTCCAGTGCAGACGGTAACCGCTTTATGCTGCACGAGGCATGGGCCGATCTGATGCTGGCCAATAAAGCAGATACCACCATTAAGTTTAAGTTATTTGATTTAATGTCTTTAAAAATAGGACGGCAGGAACTGAGCTATGATGATGTAAGGTTGATTGGCAACCTGGATTGGCTGCAACAGGGCCGCCGCCATGATATGGCACTGTTAAAAACCGTGCACAAGGGATGGCAGGTAGATATCGGCTATGCGTTCAATCAGAATACCGATGCATTTGGTGTTACCAGTACGTCTTATGTACCTGCCAATTTACCCGCTTATGTAAAAAACTCTTCGGGTACGCTGGTGCCTACACCCGCAGGCATACTTCCCCTTGCAGGCGCAGGCAACGCCGCCAACAGCAGCGCCAAAACCGGCACCCCTGTCTGGAGTAATCCGCCTGCTACCAATGGAGGCACACAGGACTATAAAAGTTTTACCAGTGTCTATATCAGCAAAAAATTCGGGCAAACAAAATTCTCCGGTTTATTCTTCAATGACCATTTTGGAAAATATAAAATTGATTCTGCAGGCAGTGCAGCTGCGGGATATGTGTATGGAAGGCGCTTTGTTTCTGCAGGCGCTGCCGATGATTTTGACTACACCGGTACCAACAGCCGCTTTACTTATGGCCTGATGATTAACCATACCATTGGCAATGCGTCCGGTTTTGGAAAAATTGCCCTGCAGGCTGCTTATTATGCCCAGTCAGGTAAGAACCGTGACGGCGTAAAAATGAAAAGCGCTTATCATTATACGATAGCCGCCACTTACCAGAAAGGAAAAATCAGCGTTACTCCCGGTTACGACGTACTTAGCGGCAACGATGCCAATACAGCGGAAGATGAAAAGTTCGATCCGCTCTACGG
>JANPGT010000271.1:0-20840 GCA_031424135.1 Chitinophagaceae bacterium | reverse complement strand
TCATCCGTTTGTTGATGCTCTATACCTGCATACAGATCTTCTTCATTTTCCCTGATGATGACTAAATCCATTACAGGGTGTTTGGTACTTACAAAAGGGTGCAGACTCATGCAGGGGCGCACATTGGAATACAGTCCCAGGAATTTTCTGGTAGTTACGTTCAGGCTCTTGTAGCCGCCTCCCTGGGGCGTGGTAATGGGCGCTTTCAGGAAAATTTTATTCCGCCGTATAATATCCCAGGATTCCGGTGCAATGCCTGAGCTGTTGCCAGCCAGGTAAACTTTTTCACCCACTGCTATTTCTTCAATTTCAATTTTAGCACCGGCTGCCAGTATTATTTCCAAAGTGGCATCCATTATTTCCGGTCCTATGCCGTCGCCTTTTGCTACAGTTATTTTAGTCATATTGCTGTTGTTTGATTTTATGCTGTAAAAATGCACAGATCTGGTCATAAGTAAACATTTATATTTAATATAGTAAGCATAAGAATAATTTATGTACCAGGGACATATGAAAATACCATTGGCTACCCGGGGGCATTTAAATGCGATTGTATACGATGTAAACAAAGCTGGGGTAAAAATTGTGGGGTAAAAATGAACAGCGCCGGTAGTACAGGCAGATCTTATAACAATTTACCGGCAGCCCATTGCAGGGCGTATTTTGCTTTATACCATTTGGCAGAAAGTGCTAACCTTTTTTGCAGCAATTCAATAAGTTTGGTTTCCCGGCTGTTCACCAGGAAAAGGGAACTTTCACCCTGCGTAAATTTAAGTTCTTCATTGCGCAGTAAAAGCTGGTAATTAGTTGACATGCTTTCCAGCGTCTTTAGCTGGCTGGCCAATACCAGTGTTTCATTGTAGTAACTGCGTATCTTGTTTTCAGTTTCCCGGCGTTTGTTGGCAAATTCCAGGTTGGTTTCCTCTATCTTTAGCAATGCCTTTTTATACTCACCGCGTACCTGCCTCAATAATAAAGGAATTTTAACATCTACGCCCCACCGGTAATTATTCTGTATAAAACCTGTGCTGAGGTTTTTCATGGCATAATAGTCTTTGTTCAGCAGGTTCGCTTTTAAGGAGACATAAGGCAGAAGACCCTGTCGTTTTAATTTGCGGTCAACTTCAAGACTGCTTAGCTTGAAATCATATATTTTTAAGACAGGGTTATCCAGGGTGGATTCCGCTATCAGGTCCTCTGCATTGTTGTACGAAACAGCGGCAGTAAAATCCAGGCTGTCTGGTATATAATTGTCCGGCAGCTGGTAACCGCTGTTGTTTTCGAACCATAAATAATTACTTAGCTCAAGTTTTGCATTGTTCAGCGTCAACAATGCCTCCGATTGCATCAGTTGATAGGTTTGCATTTGCGTATAGGCTTCTACAGTATCCATCACCGCACGTTCACCCTGGATCGCTGCTATTCTCATCAATCTCAGCCGGTTATTGGCAATGCCTGTAAATCTTGTATAGACTATGTACTGCTGATAACTGGCTGCCCAGTTCCAGTAGGCCTGGTAAGCGTCTAAAAGCAGTGCGTTCAGTAGTAAAAGCCGCTCCTGCCGGCTCTGGTTGATTACTATTTTTGCCTGCTGCAGGGCAGCCCGCCGTTTATCGATAACCAGGCCACTGGCAAGCGGGATTTCCAGGCCCAGGTAACTGGTTTTTCCTTTTGTAATTTCTGAGGTTATGTAGTCACCACCATTGTTTTCAATGCCTGTATTGATATTGCCGACAGGCAGTGGAATAGTCAAGCCAGGATTGGTATAGTAATAGTAGTTTTTCCCGTCAAAGGTCTTCCGGCTTGCATTGAAAGCGATGGAAGGGTCAAAATTGCCTTTGGCAGACTGTAATTCGGCAGCTGCTTTCTCTACAGTGATATCGGCCTGTTTAGCTACGGGATGATATCGTTTTACCTGCTGGATAAAGTCTCTTTCAGAAAGTTGCTGTACCTGTTGACTGAATGAATGGTTGCCTTCTATCGTAAATAAGAAGACTGCAAAACCGATAAGACAGGTTCTCCCCATTAATAGCCAGCTATTCATCCTTAAGTTTTTTTGAGGCTTTTGTTTCCGCCTGCCTGTAGTAATCTGGCGGGAAGCCATTAATGTTTCGCCACAATTCATAGTAAATACGGACGTCCTTGAGCAAAGCAATGCCATTAGCACCTCCGCCAATTTTTAACTGTCGGGGCCATTGCCTGTCCCCGGGATCCTCCGCTACCAATACCCTGAATTTGCCATCACTGCCGGCTGATGTTTCGATAGCTGAAACCATTCCTCCAAAGGTCCCGTAACTGTTGGTAGGCCATCCACTGAAAACAATCGCCGGGAAACCGTCAAAAACAAAACGCACTTTTTGCCCGGTACTTATCAGTGGCAGGTCCATGGGTTCAATGAACATCTCCACTGCATACTGAATATTTGTTGGAACAATTTCCACTATCATTTCCCCCTCCTTTAAAATTTCTCCAAGCCCTGCTTTTTGGGCTTTGATTACCTGCCCGTTTTGGGGTGCCCTTACATAGTATAATTGATTCCTGGCATCATAGCTGGAATAGGTATTTTTAAGTTTTGCCACATCTGCTTCTGAAGCGGCAGCACTTGAAATGGAGGCATATTTTTCCCCTTCCGCCTTTGATATTTTGTCTGTGTACTCCTGAATGGTGCTGTTTTTTTCTATCCGTAAAATGGTCAGCTCCTGTTTGCTTTGGGCGTATTTATTTTCAGCGCTTATCTTTTTAGCGCTGGCATTTTGGTAATTCAGTTTTCGTCTTTCGAAATCTACCAATGAGATAACCCCGCTATCGAGCATCAGTTTTGCAGCGTCAATTTGCCTTTTGGCAACCGTCAACTCATTGTTTACAGCGATTAAATCGGTACTGTCGCTGGTGATTTTCAATTGCTGCTGCAGCAGCTTATTGTCCAGTGACTGCAACTTCAGGTATTGCGCCTGCAATAAAGCAGCGCTTTGCGTTTTGGCTGTTCCAGCTTTACTTTTATAGCCCTCGATGCTTTGCTGTTTAGCATCAATTTGCTGCTGTGTCCTGCTTAACAGTTCAGGGTCAAAATAGTCCACTTTTACCTCGCCCAATTGTAAAATGGTGTCGCCTTCCTGCACAAAGTCTCCTTCCTTGACATGCCACTTTATTACCCGTCCTGCTATAATGGTATTCAGTTCCTGGGGCCTCTGCTCCTGTCTCAGGGTGGTAACCGTTCCTTTTGCACGTATATTTTGCGTCCAGGGTAAAAGCATTACTAAAATCAAAATCAATAAAATGCCATACAGCCATTTTTTTACATTGCTTTTATTGCCGATTTTATACACTTTTTTAAACGAGTGTAAACTGTCCTGTTGCGACTGGTATTCAATATCTGCAGTGAGAAATTTATTCATCTGGTGTTCCTGTATATAAGTTTTTTGGAGATGAAAGTGTCAACACCGCATCACAATCCAATTTTTCATCGGCGGAAGCTATCAATACCGTTGTATGCACCCTGTTTTTGAGCCAGTTTTTAAGTGTGGCTGCGGTAGACCCGTCCAGGTGTTCAAAAGGTTCTTCCAATAGCAGCAACCGGTGATGGCCCAGCAGGGCCCTTATCAGAAGAATTTTTTGCCTGATTTCTTTTGGCAGCCTTTTGCCCAACGGATCAAGAGACATGTATAATCCTTGTTTGTCGGTTTGTACAAATTCTTTCAATCCAAATTTGCCGACATAGTCATCTGCTTCTTTTATAGAGATACCAGGATTCCCCATCGTGAGGTTTTCCAGCAGGCTGCCGGTAAAAATATCCTGGCTATTAACCAGTATGCCGGTTGCATTGCGTATGCTTTGGAGCTGGTAGTTGCCGATGGGATGACCGTCTAACAGAATATTGCCTTCAAAATTTCTATAGGCCCCGGTTAATAGTCTTAGCAGGCTTGACTTTCCTGAGCCGGAAGGCCCTTTTACATGAATAAGCTGACCGGGGGCAATATTGAAATTAATATTGTTTAAGATGCTGTTTCCATCCGGATAGGTATAGCGGGTATTTATAAATTGAATTGATAAGCCCTGCTGGCTGTTAGCCAGGTACAGGCTTCCTTCCGTTTCTGTAGCTGCCGCGGTAATTTTTCCGAGTTTTTCTATGGAGACCAGGGCATCATACACTTTGTCCAGGCTGATGATTAGTTTTTCAACAGAGCCAATGATGGCGATGATAACAATGTCCGCTGCAATAAATTGGCCCACATTTATCTGCTGATTTACCAGCAATATGCTGCCAACAATAAGCATTGCGGCGGTTACGATAATTTTGAAACTGATAAGGCTCCAGAACTGTATCAGCAATATTTCAAAATAACTGGTTCTTGCATCCAGGTGCCCGCCGATAAATTCATCGGTCCTGCTGATATGGAGCTGACTCTTTGCGTATTTAAAAGACTTCACCACCCGGGCCGTTTCCTGCAGCCAGGCAGCTACCTTGTATTTATAATCACTGGATTGAAGGGCAAGTGTCAATCCCTGTGGTGAGGTAAAATATAGAATCAGCATAATAATAGCAATCAGCATAATGCCAAATCCGATAAAAACAGGATGGTAAAATGACAGTAATATCAATCCCAGCAAGATCTGGATAACAGCTGCCGGGAGTTCGAGTAATAGTTTTTCTATTCCTTTCTGCAGCGAAATGGTATCAAAGAAGCGGTTTACCAGTTCAGGCAAATAGTAATTGTCAAGTTTTTCGGTATCCAGTTTGGGCAGCCTGTCGCTGAATTCCAAACCGTATCGAAGGAAAATTTTTTGTTTTAATTTTTCAATAATTTCCAGCTGCCTTACCTGCAACAGCCCGTTTAAAAATGTTCCGAACACTACCAGGAGAATCAGCACAATAATGGAAGTGGAAACAGTGCCGGCCATCACAAAACTGATAATGGTTTGTATGCCAAGCGGAAGCGATAGCTGTACCACGCCGGCCACAATGGCAAATGCGTATACGGAAGATATATCCCTTTTGTCAAGCCTGAGTATTTGGTAAAACCTCTTTAAAGAATCGCTGATGGATACTGTACTTTCTGATGCCATTGATTAGGTCGTATTGGGTTGACTGGTATTTTATGCTGCTGTATAAATTATATATGGCCGGTATCCGGGTTCAGTGAGGTGTAAAATTGGAGTAATAAAACATAATTATTTATTTATCTTTATAATGGTATCCATAAATTAAACTTATGAATTACACACTCCACCAGCTGCAGATTTTCCTGAAAATTGTCCAGACACAAAGTGTTACCAAGGCCTCTGAAGAACTGCACTTAACCCAACCTGCAGTATCTATCCAGCTCAGGAATTTTCAATCGCAGTTTGAAATACCGCTGACTGAAGTGGTAGGGCGTAAGTTGTACATCACTGATTTTGGAAAAGAAATCGCTGAATCTGCAGAGTATATTATCAACCAGGTCTATGCAATCAATTACAAAACCATGGCCTATAAAGGCCAATTGACAGGGAAATTGAAAATCTCGGTAGTGTCGACCGGCAAATATGTAATGCCTTATTTTCTTGCTGATTTTATTAATCAGCATAGTGGCATTGAGTTATTAATGGAGGTGACAAATAAAAGTGCCGTTTTGCAAAGCCTCGAAAATAATGAGGTGGATTTTTCGCTTGTTTCTATTCTGCCCACAACACTGAATTGTGAGAAATTGGATTTGCTCCAAAACAAACTTTACCTGGTAGGTAACAGAGACCTGGGTTTTAAAAAAACATTGAGTACCAAAGAGGTTTTCAGGGACTTGCCTTTGATTTTCAGGGAGAAAGGGTCGGGTACCAGGCAAACGATGGAAAAATTTATACAGCAACACAATATACCGGCGCAGAAAAAAATGGAGCTTACTTCCAACGAAGCAGTCAAGCAGGCGGTGTTGGCTGGACTGGGTTTTTCTATTATGCCTTTAATTGGGATTAAGAATGAATTACGCAATCATGATTTGCACATAATACCTGTTAAAGGACTGCCAATTAAAACCGTCTGGAGTTTGATTTGGTTGAAAGGGAAAAATCTGTCCCCTGTTTCGCTAGCTCTTTTAAATTATATGAAGAAAGAGCGTTTAAAGATAGTGCAGGAAAAATTTCACTGGTACGAGGAATATTAGGAAGCTAGTTATGTTGCCTGCTTACAGCATCGGACGTTTGATTAACTTGTCTACTACGCTCGCAATCTGGTGATGATAATGCAGGTTTTATTACTTTAGGCTTATATATTCTGGTAATAAAGCTATATTTTGCCGCCATTCCTTGAATACCTGTAAACATTTATGATATTTTAGATACTCTTCCGTTCAGTTCACACAGAAACAGAAAAATCCCATACTACCATTTATTCAACCCTCTTTTAATCGACGGACCTTATGAGATACTAAACGCTTTATCTCGAACTTAACTCGATAGAAATTATCCTCTACCTACTGCCTGCTGATGGCTGATACCTGGGGAATATCTTTATAACGGCAGCTTTCATCATTCAAACTTTCGACATCGTTAACAATCTCCGAATGAAAAATCTTTAACCAAGTCTTTTCTCCGGGGGTTATCTGCTACCAAACCGTCAAATTGTCCTAAAGAAAGCGCAGCAATTTTTGAAGCAGGTATAGCACTGTCCAGTTGCCTGGGAACAATCAACCCCGTAAAAAACAAATCGGATGTTAGCCAATGCTTTTATATTTCTGAAGGGAATGCAGGCATCTCCGTTGATGTGACCATTCTTTTTTTAAAAAAGCCGTGGCTAGGAAAACAAATACAGCCAAAACGGAAGCCACAATGATTCAAGCCAGTGGATACAAAAAATGTAACCAATTCCGTTTCTCCTGGAGGCCGGTTGAAAAAAATAAAATGAAAAATACCAAGGGAAACAGCAAGTATTCAGTCTTGCAATTGTAGAATCACCCGCCAGAATTGACATAAGGCGGATTGTTTTTGGCAAAGGAGGCTAGGAGGGAAAATAATTTAAAAGTTGTACTTTTATGATGATAAGTTCTTTCACTTCCCGGAAAAAAAATCTCCAGAAGTTAATTAGCGTTAGGGTAGATGAAGCTTGTTTGCAAATTGTTTGCAAATTTTACAAAATGAAGAAGGCCTCCGAGTGGAAGCCTTTCATAACTAATTGAAAATAAGTACCCAGGAACGGAGTTGAACCGTCACTCGCATTGCTGCGAACAGGATTTTAAGTCCTGCGTGTCTACCAATTCCACCACCCGGGTAGCACAGCCCTGCGTTTCAGGAACGTATGGGCAAAAAAAAATCCAAACATGTAGTCTGGATTTGGAGCGAAAGACCGGGCTCGAACCGGCCACCCCGACCTTGGCAAGGTCGTGCTCTACCAAATGAGCTACTTTCGCGTATTACTAAAGAACTATTTTTTAGGACTGCAAAAATAGGGATTGCAATCTAACAGAAAAATATTTTTTTAAATTATTTGTACTGCGGCGTGTACAAAGTGTTGCTGGGAACACTTACTTCCGGACGGCCCTTATAACGGTGCGCATACAAACCAAAGCTGCCGCCTACAATAAAGGCAACAATACAAAATACCTGCAGGTAAAAAAGGAATACAGAAGAATTTACCCAGCTATAGGCGAAATCTTTCTCTTTGGGGTCTTTATATTCGATGTGCTCAGTGTGCTCCATATGATTTTGTTATGCGCAGCAAAAATAATGCTTACCGTTTATATTACACAGGTTTATGCGTCACAATTTCTGAAAATTTTCTTTTGCCCCGTATAAAATATGCCCATATAATACTACCCTTATGATAACCGTGTAAGATGGCGCCTGGAACAGGCCTGGTTTTATGCCTGTTTTTCATAAAAAGACACCATTTGGCAAAAGAAAAATGGGCCCGCATTACCGCCTTAAAATAATGTCCCTCGCCCGCCAGCAGGCTTTTCCAGGCAGACACCGCATCCAGCATAAACCGCAGCGGCAGTTTCCACAGCAGCTGGCTTACCGGCAGGTTCTTCCAGAGCATGATTAAATTGTTCCTGAAATTGAGGTAGACCTTACGCTCATTGCCCTTGGGCAGGGTGCCACCGCCCACATGGTACACCACCGATTGGGGGCAAACCATCACCCGGTGCCCCTGCAGCTGCATGCGCCAGCATAGGTCAATCTCCTCCATATGGGCAAAGAAATAGGCATCCAGCCCCCCGCAGGCGTGGTATACCCCTGCGCGGACAAACATGGCCGCCCCGCTGGCCCAAAAAACCGGGGTCACGGTATTGTACTGACCCTTGTCCACTTCGCAGGTATCAAACACGCGTCCCCTGGCAAAGGGATAGCCCAGAAAATCTATCCAGCCCCCGGCGGCCCCGGCGTATTCAAAAAGGTCCCGGTGCCCTTCCATCAGTATTTTAGGCTGGCAGGCACCAATGGAAGGGTCGGCCTCCATCAGGTCAATGACCGGCTGCACCCAGTACGGCTGCACTTCCACATCAGAATTCAATAACACGTAATAATCGGCCGCCACCTGTTGCAGGGCTTCGTTGTAGCCCCTGGCAAAACCCCAGTTTTGAAAAAGCGTTAAAATACGCACTGAAGGGAAATGCTGCTGCACAAATGCCACCGAATCATCGGTAGAAGCATTATCGGCTACCACTACTTCAAGGTTGGCATAGCGGGTAGCCAGTACAGAAGGCAGAAACCGCTGCAAAAAAGGCCGGCCGTTCCAGTTAAGTATAACAACAGCAACTTTGGGTGTCAAAATAGAAAGACGTTTATAAGGGTCAAAAATAAGTGTTGAAAAAATATAAATAAGATAATAGAATGCTTTTCGGACTACGCCTTGCTTCCCGGACCCGGTACTTTGATGCCCAAAGGAGGGTCGCCCTCTTACGAACCGGCATACAATGAATGTCAAACTGGGCGGCTCTGCTTGTAAAAATCTAACTTACCACTATGGCAGGATGCACATGATTAGCAAGGCTTGTTTCAAAAAATAAAAAGTTCGAACTAAATTCTTCATTTTAAAGGTACAGGGGCTACATTCGGTGCATGATAACCTCTTTGTTCAACTGGCGCACCGGGCTGGCATTGGTAGCCATTGTTATAGTGGGCAGTTCGGTTTTCTACTCACAGTACCTGGCAAAAAAAATCATTAAAGAAGAGAGATTGCGGGTAGAGCAATGGGTGGAAGCCGCCAAACTGCTGGTGAATGATTCCACCGGCGTAAGCACCCGGCTGGTAACCCTGATCATCCCGGAAAATAAAACCATTCCTATTATTGTTACCAATGAAAAAGGCGATATCATCACCTCGGCCAACCTGGATTCTGCCAAAGCTGCCTCCAACACATCCTATGTACGCGACCAGTTGAAACAGTTCCGCGCCCAGAATACACCGATTGAATATATTAACCCGCTGGATTCTGCACAACGTGATTATTATTATTATGGACATACCAAACTGTTGAACGAAGTACAATATTTTCCGCTGATCCAATTGTTTATCGTTGCCCTTTTTATTCTCATTACCATCTTCGCCATCAGTACCCGTAATAAATCAACCCAAAACCAGGTATGGGCGGGTATGGCCAAAGAAACGGCCCACCAGCTGGGTACCCCTATTTCTTCGCTGGAAGGCTGGGTGGAAATGCTGAAAGAAAATCCATCGAACGATGCGATTACCCCCGAGTTAAAAAAAGATGTGGACCGGCTGAAGCTGGTATCAGACCGTTTTGGAAAAATAGGCAGCAAACCGCAGCTGGAAGCCAGCAATATTGTAGAAGAAATTCAGAAAATGGTGGAGTACATGAGCAAACGCGCCACCGGCAAAGTGCAATTTTCGCTTAACCATTACGGTAACCCCGTTATTACAGCGGCCATCTCCCCGCCCCTGTTCGACTGGGTAATTGAAAACCTGCTGAAAAACGCCCTTGACGCCATGGACGGCAAGGGTGCTATTACGATTGATATTAAAGACAATGCAAAAGACATTTACATAGACGTTACAGACACCGGCAAAGGCATCAGCGCAGCCAATATCAGCCGGGTGTTTAAACCGGGTTTTACCACTAAAAAAAGAGGCTGGGGCCTGGGACTCAGTTTATCAAAGCGCATTGTTGAACAATTTCACAACGGCAAACTGTTTGTAAAACAATCAGAACCCGGCAAGGGCACTACGTTCAGAATTATACTGCCGGGCGGGTTGGTAGTAGGTTGATTGGTAAAACCAGTAGTTGGTTGATTAGTTGATCGGTTAATTGGTACCATCCTGGCTGGCCCGCTACATACCAGGCAACTGACCAACTGATCAACTAATCAACCGGTCAACTGATCAACTAATCAACTTTTCAACTAAATTGCACCCCTGCTGCGGAGGTGGCGAAATTGGTAGACGCACTACTTTGAGGTGGTAGCGCCTTTTACCGGGCGTGGGAGTTCGAATCTCCTCTTCCGCACAACGCAAGGACAGCCTGAACAGGGCTGTCTTTGCTGTTTTTTAACCCATCCGCCCACTTAACAAAACCATAACTGTTATTTCTTATTTACCCCTGCCGGCGTTCGGATATTTATACATACTTGCGTAACTTTACCTCCCCGGTAGATGACCAGCCGGCATATTATTAAAACTCATGAGCGAGCATATTAATAGAGACGAAAATGTTTTAACAGATATTCTTTCTGCTGCCAGAACATTGTTCGAAAAACAGGGGCTTAAAAAAACCACCATGGATGATATTGCATCCCGGATTGGTAAATGCAAGGGCGCCCTGTACTATTATTTTGCCAGCAAAGACGAGATATTTGAAGCAGTGGTACACCAGGAAATGACGGAGTTTTTTAAACAGGTAACCCTGGAAACCAATGCTGTTTTTGGCGCCCGCGAAAAACTGATTGCCTATTGCAGAACAAGGCTGAAAAAAATAAGCGAATTGTGCAACCTGCACGAAGTGCTGAAAAAAGACCTCATTGATTTTGCCGGCAAAATGGAAATCATCAAAAAAAAATACGATACCCTGCAGGTAGCACTGGTAACAGATATCATTATAGAAGGCATCAGGAAAGGTGAATTCAGGAAAATGGATACCGAGTACATTGCCTCGCTTTCTTACCTCATCGTAAGCTCCTTTAAAGGGCTGGAAATGCCGTTGAATGTAGACATGCAGTATACCAGTCTTAACAAACGTGCAGAATTTATTGTAAACGTAATGGTAGAAGGCATTGGTTGTCAGAAAACTGCAGTACCTGAATTGGTATCATTTAACTGATCTGCCGCCGGAAAACATTCCCGAAAATCAGCTTCTTCAGCAAGTTGAACACCCAGATGCCCAGCGCAGCACAAACAATACCCGCCAGCACATCCAGCACATAATGATGGTTTGTATATACTGCCGCAAACCAGATACCACCCATTACTGCAGCAAAAACAATATTCATATACCCCAGCTTATTCTTGAGCGCATAATACAAAACAATCACCGGGTATGAAGAATGCAGCGAAGGCATTGCCGCAAACACGTTGGAACTTTTAGCATACAATGACTGAAAAATACCCGCATGCACCAGGCTGTCGAACCGCGCCAGTCCGGCTGTATTACCCGGCGTATTGGCATTGAATACAAAACCATATTTACTAACATACCAGGGTGGTGCTGCAGGATAGGAATAATACACCACAAAACCCAGCAGGTTAACCACCAGGAAAGTGAAAGCAAAATAATAAAACTGCTGTCGGTTCTTCATGTAGAGGTACAGTGCAAACATCAGCGGCACCGGTATCCAGCATAAATAAAATATTCCCGTAATAAAATCCAGCCAGGTTTGCTGGTGCAGCTGCCAGTATTCGTTGGGCGTAATAACTCCGCCTGCAGCAGTACCGATACCGAAAATATTTTTTTCTGCATTGTAGATGCTTTCTATGTGTACCGGGTGAAATTTGTAATTGGGAAAGGCCTTCATGTAATCAAAAATGATCCAGTAGACTACAAAAACGGAAAATGCTGTTACAAAATTTCTGGTACGGAGGGAGGCAAAAAACAATGTGTTGCACAATACTACCAGGAACAGCTGCTCCGGCCTGAACCCTATTAAAAAATAGGAAACCAACAGGTAGGCCGCCGACAGCGCACCCATCATCAACAGCAGCCTGGTGGTAAATAATCTGGGTGGCATTAAATGGCCTGTTACTTTTTGTTTTTAAAACCTGACTGAAAAAGGATATCCCAGAGAGAAGAGCTGACGCCGTATCCTTTGGTGGAGTCTGCATAATGATGCAGCATATGGTGCTGTTTGATACTTTTCAATATACTGCTTTTGAAATTAGCATGGTGAATGGCATAGTGTGTCATATCATACACCAGGTAACCTACCAGGAACCCGGCAAAAAAAGCATCCATCATATGCGAAGGCAGCAACCAGTAAAACAGGCCATAAAACAACAAGGCCAGCGGTATACTGGCAGACGGCGGCATCACCAGTCTCTTTGCATCGCGCGGAAAATCATGGTGTACCCCATGAAAAATAAAATGCAGCCGCAGTCCCCATTTTGATTTCGGAACAAAGTGAAAAATATAACGGTGCAGTATGTATTCTGTTATCGTCCAGATAAACAACCCCGCTGCCAGGTAAAGAAAAAACCAGCCAATGCTGTTGTTTACTACGGCAAAAGACCGGTAGATAAAGAAGGCTATCACCGGTATATAAATAAACAAAGGCACGGAGTAATGCACCTTTGAAAGGCTTTCCATAAAGCCATTCCGGAACATCCGGGTAGAGTTGGTATCGTTTGAAATATAATTCCTGGGCATGGTAATGATTAAATTTTAAGCCGGTCGGTAATTTCTTTGCCACTGGCAGGGTCTGTCCCTTTGATTTCTACATATTCTACTTTGGGCGACCAGAAAGAACCACCGTTGATTTTTATAAAAATGCGGTTCAGCACCACTGTTTTTGCATTCACCGTTGTATACACGCGGTATTTATTGTCGGCCGCTGATTTCATCAGGTACAGTACATATTTCTTGTTCGATACAAAATGAAGGGCATACCCGCTGTTGTTTGCCAGCGCCGTAGACCTGAGACCGTAGGCAAAATTACGTTGTATATAAGAAAGTTCCTGCCTTTGTCCCTTTTCTGAATACCTAATCCAGTAAACATGCACAGGATCGTCTTTATCGGGTACCCCGTTTACCATATTCAGATCGTACATAATGGTATTCTTGTTGGAGGTACGCTGCAGGTAAAACAATTGATTATTATTGCTGGCCGGCACCGGAAAACTGTCCATAATGCCCATAACTGCGCTTACTGCCTTTTGCTGTGCATTTACCCCCAGGCTGCCGAAAATGATTACCAGCAGCATCACCGTTTGCTTAGGGGTGGTAGCTTTTTTCCGTTCCAGGGTATCTTTTTCGTCCAGGGCCGTTTTGGCATCTGTAAGCCGCCTGATAGCGGTAATATTGGTTAAAACGGCCATTATGCTGATAGGTATGGTAAAAATAGATATGGTTTCAAAAATATGAAATGGAATGCCCGTTACAAATAATTTATAATTGCCACCGATAAAACTGGAACTGATACCGCAAAGCAGGGCCGTAATGCCTACGGTTACCACGCGTTCGGGCCGCTGCATCAGTCCGCCTTTTAAGCCTACCCCCAGGCCTTCTGCCCTGGCCCGGGTATAACTTACCATCATAGACCCGATAAGCGCAATAAATGCAAACAGTGAGCTCAGAAAATAATGATGGGCCACCAGGTAGTAACAAATACCCAGGAACATCACCATTTCGCTGTACCTGTCCAGTACAGAATCATACATGGCGCCAAAAGAAGAAGTCATATTACCCAGCCTTGCCACCTGCCCGTCAAGCATATCAAACAGGCCTGCAAATAAAATCAGTGCACCGGCCCAGCCTACGTAAGAAAGATCGCCACGGTTTCCTTCTTCCGCACCTATAATAAAAATAATGGCCACCCCAATATTTAAAATGAGCCCGATAGTGGTAACGCCATTGGGGGTAAGTCCCAGCTTTATAAGCCCCCTTACAAAGGGATTTATGATTTTATAGATGGTTTGTTGTAATGTATCCCGTAAGCTCATAAAAGCATTTTAAAAATCAAATTTAACTCTTGCCCTGACGCCCCACTGCGGCACATTGGGATGGTCAAGGTAACTGAACCTTTTTACTACGTCTACCCTGAACAGCTTAAAGATATTTGCAATACCCGCACTCACTTCCAGGTAAGGTTGTTTTGAAAGACTAAAGGTAGAGGTTGTACCGTCAGTAACCGGAAACTTCAGCTGATCCGGGTTTTTGTCAGGGTTATTTTCGTCACGCAGGCCTCCCATCAACAGTTTACCGGTAATCACCTCGCGCCACTTTAACTTCTTGATTAATGGTATTTTATTAAAGATGAACCCATTAAAATAATGATCGATGTTCACAGACGCATAGTGGTCACTTACAAACTCCAGGAAGTTCATGAGATTATAAGAATTCAGCTGGTAAGTATAGGTTTGGTTGGCACGGTGAATAGACAGCAACGGGAAGGGCACTTTGCCAAATACAAAGCCACCTTCTACAGATATATCGGTATACCCCAACTGCGATAAATACACGCGTTTGGCGATATTCAGGTTGATGCTCTGGTAATTGTACTCTCCGCCAAACAATCCTTTTATACCCGCAATATAACGCAGTTTGAAAATGGGATATTTGTTGATGATAGGAATACGGTAGAGCTTGCCCTGGTAAAACTGCTCGTGGGGCGCCCAGCGCAATTCCACAGCCACTTCACCCGTGGTAATAGCAGGAATATTGGAAGGAACGCCATTATTGATCTTGGTGTATACAAACTCTTTACCGGCCGGCGACTGTTTCCAATACTTTGTGCCAATGGTATAGGAGAAATGGCTGTTGAATTCGCGCACGTAATCAAAGCGGAAAATATCGTTGTACAGCCATTTGTTATTATCGCCCCGTTTGAAAGACAGCAGGAAATTGTCTTCCTGCACAAACTGCAGCTCCTGGCCCGGTATCTTGGTATCGCGCTGAAAAGAGGCGCGCAGATAGTTGAGCGGAAACGCATAGATGGTTTTGTTGTTCAGCGAATAAGTGGCACTCAGGAAATATTTCCATTTCTCATCCTTAAATCCATAGGCACCGTAGGCTTCAGTATAAAAACGGTTGCTGAGTTTGGGCGTGGTTCTGCCACCAAAACGCAGGCGGAAGCCTTCTACGGGGTTAAAGCTGTAAAAAGTACTTACAGGACCAATCTCTAAGGGCCCAAGTGATTTATATCCTGCCAGGAAAAGCGTGGCAATATCCAGCGTACGTTTAAACGATGGCATTCTTTTAAGGCTGTCAATATTGGCATAGACTTTTGATTCCGGGCCCGACAATGAATCGTGGCGGTTGGTTTCCCAATAGCTGTTTTGCTTGTCCAGCGCATCGGCTCTTACCTCCAGTCTTTCGCCTGCAAAGACGGAATCTGCCAGGGTAATATCTGTCTGAAAATCTTTGTAAGAAACAGTTCTCTCACCTACAAAGCCGCCGCCATTTTTTGACAAACCAAAATCTACAATCATATCACTTTTAGAAACATGGTAACGGCCATTGGCGCCTTTTTCAAAGTCCTGGTTAATCTTGAGTTCCCGTACAAAATTAATATTGGCGTATTTACTAACCAGTATATTCAGTTTCTGGATACCGTATTTACCGTCCAGCGTGATGTAGAGCGTACCCCGCAATAAAAGGTCATTGGGATTACGCGGAGAAAAATACATCCTGATTAATTTTTCGCCATTCACTTCAGCAGTATCTTTTATAAAATACATGTAAAAAGTAGGCGCTACATCTGCCACCGGGCTCAGGAACTGGTTGGTAAGCAGTGAAAGGTTATTACTGTAAATATCCACGTCTTCATACAGGCGGTTCAGGTAGGTACTTACCCCACGGCTGTCTATGAATTCACCAAAATCTACTTTCTTTTGCGCTACAATAACTGTTTTATTTCTTTCCGGCTTCTTCTGGTAATAATTTCTTGAAATGGTTTCTTCCAGGTATACCGGCGACACTGATTTGCCTTCAATCTTGGATGTATCCCCGTTATCAAATACAAATCCAAATTTTTTGGTAAAGCGGTTCTTTTTAAGTTTGTCTGCAAGGCCGCTGAGCGATACCTGCAGCTTCTCATATTTTTCATAGGAAGAAGAATTAAAGCCCTCCATCCTGTTTTCGGCCTTGTGGTCAATTACCTGCCGGATAAGATCTACGGCCGGGTTGTTTTTATTGGTATACCTGGCTTTGTTCTTTTTGGTAACGGTAACTCCCGTAAGCTCGTTGTACAAAGGCTTCAGTTGCACGCTGATTTCCAGTCGGCCCGTATCCTGGGTAATGGGTATACGCAGTTTTTTGTAGCCTACAATTGAAAATTCAATATACACTGCCGCACGTTCTGCCTGCAGGAAATAAGCGCCCGAAGCATCAGTGCGCACCCCGCCGGCGCCTTTAAAATAAACGCTTACATTAGCTATTGGTGCATTGGTGGTTGAATCTGTTACTATACCCGACACAATAACGCCCTGTGCCTGTGCTATATTAAAAAATGCCAGTAACCCAATCAATATTGCCCATCCCCTTCTTCCATCCCTTTTTTTCGGTAACATTTCTGTGCTATTTAAAAACGAATCTCTTTTGCAAAAAATAATTATATGAAACCCCCACCAGCACACTTACGAGAATTCTCGCTACCATGTAGTTAAGTGTGGTAAAATAAGTAACCAGGTACATGCCAAGGCTGTTTAATAAAATACTGCCGGCCCATACCAGTATATACCTTGCCACCTGTACCCTTGTTTTATGCTGCCCTTCATTAAAAACCCATTTGCGGGCAATGAGAAAATTGATGACACCACCGCTTACTGCTCCCTCTGCGGTGGCCAGTGAGACCATGGCAGGACTGTTCCCTGTTAACTGCACCATCAGGGCGTAGATCAAAAAATCTACGGCAGAACCTGTAATGGCAGCGAGCTGCGCTTTCAGAAAAGTAAGCATGCTAAACAATATTTGTAGCCAGTACCAATTGCAATACCAGGTTTGCGCATACACCTGCCGCAACATCATCTGCCATAACACCCCATCCTGCCGGAAGTTTTTCAGCACGCGAGATAAATAATGGTTTTACGATATCGAAAAACCTGAATGCTGCCAAACCCATCAACGCCAGCTGCCATTGATGCGGCACAAATAAAAGTGTGCAGCACATACCTGCTGCCTCATCTATTACAATTTTGCTGCTGTCTTTACCCCATTCTGCCTCCAGTTTGTTGGAAACATACACGCCCACCGCGGTCAGCAGCAAAAAAACAATTACCTGTGCAGGTATACCGTCTATAGAAGGACGAATGAGCCACCACAATATTGTATACAATGCTGCAGCAATGGTTCCCCCGCCCTTTATTTTTCCGATACCTCCACAGGTAGCAATCATTTTATAGAACATCATACCTATAGCCACTTATTACTTTTATACCACTCGATGGTTTCTGCCATACCATGGTCCAGGTCGTAACGCGGTTGAAAACCCAAATCCCGCCGGCCTTTTTCTATGTTTACCGACCAGTTTTTTGCGGTAAGCTCTTTTACTTTATCCAGGTTCAATACCGGCGTTTTACTGCTGCGGCTGTACAGCGTATCCATACCTGCCGCCAGTGTTTTTATAATACCATGGGGCACCTGCAACCGGATGGACTTTTTACCCGTACTTTTTTTAACCGCATTGGCAAAAGCATAGCGGTCGTATATACGGCCATCGCTGATATTGTAAAATTCACCATTAATTTTACTTTCCAGTGCAGCAATTGTTACCTCCGCGAGATCTTTAACATAAACAAAGCTTAATTGCTGTTCGTCTTTGCCTATATACATTTCCATTCCCCTGTTCACAGATTTTACCACCAGCAACAAGTCTTTTTCACGTGGTCCGTATACAGCAGTTGGCCGCAGCACAATGAATGGCAGATGATTAATTTCTCTCAGGTAATTTTCAGCAAGCAGTTTACTTTTTCCATACCATGTCAAGGGCCTGGGAGGGGCGTCTTCCTGAACCGGTTCGCCATTTGCAGAAGGGCCCAGTGCCGCAAGACTGCTGATGAAGACAAATTTTTCTATGCCTGGTTGCGCTGTTACAGCGGCCATGGCAAGGTTACGCGTTAAAAGGGCATTCGAAAAATTATAGTCCGGTTCTGTTTTAGCCCTGGTAAGCGCAGCAGCATGAATAATATAATTGATACCATACTGCTCCAGTATATTTTTTGTGCCATTCGTATCAGACAAATCCAGTTCTACCACGGTTACCCTGTTTTTATCCAGGTGTGTGGTGTGGCTGGATTTTCTTACGCCGGCAAATACTTCATAGTGCTGTAAAAGAGCTGCTTCTATTAAGTGATATCCCAAAAAACCACTCGCCCCCGTAATCAGCAATTTTTTTTTCATATATGCTTTTCAAAAATCCGGTATTTCTTGTAGGGCTTACCGTTGATATCCTGGATGGCTTTGTTCATGAGGTAATTATCTTCCAGTACCCAGGATGCTTCCGCGGTGGTAATGCCCTTGCGCTGCACCTGTTTGATAATATCTGCGTAAAAAACAGTTTCTATTCCCATCTTCCTGTATCCTTCAACAACGCCCAGCGTAATAATGCGGATTCGTTTAATGCTTTTCTTCAACAGTAATAATTTGAATATACCGGTGGGGAAAAGCCTTCCTTTTTTAATTTTTATCAATATCTCGTTTACATCAGGGATGGCCAGGCTAAAGCCCACCATCTTACCGTTGTGCTCTGCTACCATGCAAAAGTCTTTGTCAAGAATCAGCTTCAGATCTTTTGCCAGGTATTTAAACTCGTTTTCCGTCATGGGTACAAAACCAAGGTTTTTATCCCAGGCAGAATTGTATATCTCTCTAATCTGGTCTGTTTCTTCTTTAAACTTCTTCAGGTTAATGGGGCGGAAAATAATGCCGCGTTTCTCTAACCGTTCTTTAATAAGATCTACTGTTTTCAGTCTTCTTTCATCACGTTCTGCCACTACAAAGTGATAGGCAATCAGATCCATTTTCTTGGTAAAACCCTGCCGCGCCAGTAAATCCTGGTAGTAGGGTTCATTATACGTCATCATGGCAACCGGCGGCGTATCAAAACCTTCTACCAGCAGTGCACAGGTTTCATTAGTAGATAAATTCACCGGCCCGATCATGCTGTGTACGCCTTTCTCCTTTAACCATTTTTCTGCCGCACTGAATAAAAGGGAAGCCGTTTCATCGTCATCGATGCAGTCAAAAAAACCAAAAAAACCATCGCTGGCTTTATTGAATGTATTGTGATTGTTGTTTAAAATGGCGGCAATCCTTCCAATAATCTTACTATCCTCAAACGCAAGAAAACACTGCACTGCAGAGTGCTCATGAAACGGGTGCTTTCCGGGTGTCAGCAAATCACGCTGGGCAATAAACAACTCGGGTACATACCTGGTATTATTTTTATACAATTCATGTCCGAAGTCTATGAACGAGGCCAGCATTTTCGGTGAACTTACCGCTTCAATTTTTTTCATGCATTCTGCTTGATAAGTTCAACACCGGCAAAAGTGGCAGCATTTACCAATTTGTCTACTGCTTCTTCAATCTGGCTGAACGTATGCGTCGCCATCAGTGAAAAACGAATCAGTGAAGCATCTGAAGGTACTGCGGGCGACACCACCGGGTTCACAAATACACCGTTTTGTTCAAGGTGCTTTGTCACCATAAAAGTTTTTGCATTGTCTCTTATGTAGATGGGTAAAATGGGGCTCTCTGTACCGCCCAGGTCGAAACCATTTTCTTCCAGCAACTTTCTTGCATACCGTGTATTGTTCCAGAGATTGGTCATGTGGTGCGGCTCCTGCTCAATGATATCCAGGGCAGCCAGCGCACTGGCGGCAGACGCGGGTGTTATGCTGGCGCTGAAAATAAGCGCCCTGGCATTGTGCCGCAGGTAATCAATCGTAGCTTCATCGCCAGCAATAAAACCACCCAGCGAAGCCAGTGATTTGCTGAAAGTGCCCATTATCAGGTCTACGCTGTCTGTAAGGCCGAAATGAGAGGCGGCACCTGCGCCCCGCTCACCAATCACCCCCAGGCTATGCGCATCGTCTACCATGATATTGGCACCATATTTATCAGCCAGTTCTACAATTTGCGGAAGGTTTACAATATCGCCTTCCATACTGAAGATGCCGTCTACGGCTATCAGTTTTACAGCTTCTGCAGGCAGACCGGAGAGTTTTTGCTCCAGGTCGGCCATATTGTTGTGGCGGTATTTGATCACTTTTGCAAAAGAAAGCCTGCTGCCGTCAATTATGGAAGCATGATCATATTCGTCCAGCAACAGGTAATCATTGCGACCCACAATACTGCTCAATACTCCCAGGTTCACCTGGAAACCGGTGCTGAAAGTAACCGCAGATTCTTTGCCTGTAAATTTGGCCAGCCTGTTTTCCAGCTCAATATGAATATCCAGGGTGCCGTTCAGAAAACGTGAACCTGCACAACCGGAACCGTATTTGTCAATGGCTTTTTTTGCAGCTTCTTTAATGGCGGGGTGACTGGTCAGTCCCAGGTAAGAATTGGAACCAAACATCAGCATCCGTTTACCATTCATCTTCACCTCAGTATCCTGCCCGCTTTCTATCACCCTGAAATAGGGGTATAAATTTTGTGCTTTAACTACTTCTACATCCTTATACCTCGCAATTTTGGTCTGTAAGTTTTTTTGCATTGGGCGATTTCTTTTTATAAAAGAATATTTGGGTTATACCTGACTGTTAAA
>JANPGT010000270.1:0-5629 GCA_031424135.1 Chitinophagaceae bacterium | reverse complement strand
AGAACTAAATACTACCTGATATAACGTTATAATCTATAGCTTTTCCGTTATAAGCATAGGCACCTGCTTATAAGATACTGGCCTATGTATAACTTGCGGAACACTTTGTATTATAACATCCCATCCTATGTATAACTTGCTAAAGACTTTTGCTTATAAGCCCCTGGTCCAGGGATAACATGCGAAATACTTTGGATTGTAAGCCCTTGTCCTTCGGATAACTTCCTGGTCCCAATTCATGTCTTGGATACTAATGACGGCGAGTCGTGCAGGTGTTTCTGTTCACCTGATGATTTGGTTTGCACAGACATCGCCAGGGAGACAATCACCCGCATTGGTTTGTGGCCCAAACTGTGGTACCGCATGCATCAATCCGGAAACAGGGTTTTATCAATATGCGGCACAATGCGCAATGCATTTTTGTAGTATACTTTTTTCAGTATATCATCCGGCAGGCCCAGGCCATACATGCGCCAGAATGCATGGTATTTTTTATGGTAGGGGAAATATTCATCTTCTGTTTCCAGCACACGGAAATAAGTGGCATATTCTTCCGGCACCCAGCTGTCTTTTCCAAACAGGATCCTGTCCTGGTATTTTTCAAAAAAATTTTTGGCGGCCCTTGGCTGGCGGCCCAGTTCTGCTATTACCGCACCAAATTCTACATTCACATTGGGCAGCGCGTCCAGCAGGCCGCCCAGCTGTGTTAAATCATTGGGGTACCAGCCAAAATGAGCGGCTATAAATGTGGTGGAAGCATGTTTCTTAAACATACGGTGCTGCTCTTCAATCAGGGTCTCCCAGGGAGCAGGATCATTGGGACCTCTTTTACGGCCGGGATGGGTGGTAATCTCCAGCCATCTTTCATTCTTTTCATCTACCGGGTCCCAGAAAGGTTTTGGATCGGCCGTATGTATCAGCACGGGTATTTTTAGCTCCCCGGCTTTTGACCAGACAGCGTCCAGCCTTGGATCGTCTACGGTAACTCTTTTACCGGTATTGTCTTTTACAGAAAAACCCAGGTCTTTAAAAATTTTTAAGCCGTTGGCGCCGTGCTGTACATCTTCTTCCAGTTGTTTTACGGCTTTATCCGTCCAGCCAGCTTCACCTATGCCTGAAAAATTGATATTGGCAAAAACAATAAACCGGTTCGGATAGGAAGACCGGATATTATCTGTCATTTTTTGTAAACCACTGCCGTTGCCGCCGCTCAGGTTCACCATTACTTTCATGTTCAGCTTGTCCATATCTTTTACCAGTCCGCCCAAATCCTGGCTGCCCATGCTCCACTGGTGATTGTGCACATCAATAAACGGGAATTTTGATTTTGCCAACGGATGCTGGGGCACTACCAGGTTGGAGACAGGTTCATATTTTTCGAAATCCATTTTGCTGGCGGACTGCGCGCAGGAAGAAAAAGCGGCTGCCAGGCAGAAGGGATAAATAACAAGGAATTTTTTCATGCAGATCATTAGTTGAAGGTGAACGTAAAAATAAACAATCGCCGGCCGCGGCTTATAAAGAAAGACCCGCTTCTTTTAAAACATTTTCAATTCTTTCTTTCAGCGCAGCATAGTCTGTATACCCCCTGGAAATTAAATAGTATTTGGTAGCGCTTACCTGGAACAGCACGGCCGGAAAGCCTGTCACCTTTAATTGCTTTACCAGCGAAAACTCATACAGGGCCATTTGTTTGTACTCATCGCTGTGCAACTTCCTGTAAAAATCATCTGCATCAATCGCATATTTCTCCAGCAGGTGGCGGTAAGCTTCGTCATCGCACAAATCCCTGCCCTCGTAATGCAGTGCATATTGAAGATCTGCCGCAAAAGCCACCTGGTCGTCAGGATAAAGCTCTTTAAAAATACTCAGGGCAATGGCAGGTTTTTCAGAATCCGGGTACCAATCGCTTTTATCGGGATTGTTGATATGCCAGAGATAATCGCTGCCAAATTTAATACCGGTATGCGCTTCCACCGTCTTATACGCTTCCTGTATATACCCGGCGGTAACGGAAATGGGTTTGGGCGTTTCGCTGATGATCATGCCGCCGGACAATACTTCGAAATTTATTTTGCCCCTGTATTCAGCGGCGATTTGTTTTATTACCGGGCTGAAACCATAACACCAGCCACAGTAGGCGTCGTAACAATAAAAAATAATGGGCTTCATAAAAATTAAATTAAGCGCTGGTGGCAATTGCCGGCCAGGCAGTTTTACCAGGCTGTTAAAATTAGACCGAACTGCGGAAATAAGCCGCAATTAAGGATGGATGGCGTTTAACCGTTGCAGGTAGGCATCAATATACGCCTGCTTGCTTTTCAATTTGTACTGCATAATAAACCTGGGGTGCGGCAAAGGAATAACCCTGTCAAAAAAAGACTGTTCCCTGTTTAATTTATCCAGGTAGGCAAAATTTTTTCCATCGCCCAGGCAGAACGCTGTACCGCGGTCAATTCCAAACTCAAATTGCGTATTTAAACAATCAATAACAAAGGGTTTTATACTTTCCTGCAACGTTTTATCATCATAATAATTCAGGTTTTTTCCGGCCCGGGTAAAGCCCAGCGGACTTACCGAGGTAATATAGAATTGCCGGTAAAAATCGGCCATGCCGCCAAAAGCATGCATCATCTCATACATAAATACAGAAGAGAGCTCCTGCTTTTGCGGCCATTGGTTTTTTATGCCGCAGTCGTTTTGCAGGCGGATGGGGTCAGTAAAAGGAATGCCGGTTACACCTCCGCCGAAACGCCCGGGGTTAATGCCGATAATCATACGGCGGCGGTTTTTATCGGCATAATATTTTTTATAAAACAAACTGCAGGCCTGCATAGTAGCTGCATCCGTGAACGGCGTCATTACTTCAATGCCGGCGGGCAAATCCACCGGGAAATGAAGTCCCTTAAAAAACGATAATACCTTTTCAGAAAAATTCATGGGCAAATGTACAGCAGGAACATCAGGCTTTTTTAGCTGCCAGTTCCTCAAAACGCTGTTCATAATCTTTGCGTAGGGTGCCCATCCAGCGATCCCAGATAGTAAAGTAAAGGCCATAATTGCCTTTAAAATACTGGTGGTGCTGGTTATGGCTTACAGAGGTATTGATCCATCTGCCCAGCCAATGCCGGCTGAAACCTTTGGGATACAGCTCGTAGCCCAGGTGGCCGTATACATTGTACACAATCATGAAAAAGAAGAAAATATAGAAATGGAGCGGATGAACAGGCATGATAAAAAGGAATACCGCGAAAATACCGGCTTCTACTACAGCTTCCAGCGGATGAAAAGCATACGCTGCCCAGGGAGAAGGATTGGTAGAGTGATGGTGCACCAGGTGAAACCAGCGGAAGAGTTTTTTATGGTGCATCAGCCGGTGCGTCCAGTAAAAATAAGTGTCGTGAATCAGCAGCATCAACGGAAATGCTGCAAAAAAATACCACCATCCATAATCACTGACAGCGGTATAATACAGGGTGTACCGAACTACAGATTGATTTTTTATCAGCAGCAGGGGCACAAAACCAAAAATTATGATAGTACACACTGAATAACCTATCTCCCTTGCATAATCTTTCAGTTGCGGAAACCGCTGTTGAATTTTCTTATAACTTATCCTGTTCCTCAGCAGTCCGTAAAAAAAAACAAATGCAAGAGCAGCCACTATGAAATAGCGGCTGCCAATTTTTTCAACAAAAAAGAAGTAACTACTCCAGTGCATTGCTGACAATTTACAAAAAAAGTGTTTTGAAATACAATCAGCACCTGGTGCCAACTGCTTTCAAAACACTGTATATATAACCGTCCTTACTATTCATTTATCCGCGTCTTCCACCACCACCCCGGTTGCCGCCACCGCCATTTCCACCGCCATTACTTCCACCACCACTTGGCCGGCTTACACCGCCGCCGCCGCCGCCAAAGCTGGGCCGACTTCCACCACCGCCCCCACCACCAAAGCTGGGCCGGCTACCCCCTCCATCTCCGCCCCCAAAACTGGGTCGGCCACCACCACCACTGGGTGCACTGCTGCGTTGTGGTCTGTCTACACTTTGTTGCTGTGGCCGGCCATAGCTACGGTTATCGTCTGACCTTTGCGGTGTAAAATCGCGTTGCCTCGCAGGCGGTGTGCTGTTATAATTCCTGTTGCCATCGCTGCTGCCGCCCTGGTCGCGGAATACCGGCCTGCGCCCTCCCCCATAATTACCATCGCTGCTACCCCCCTGGTTGGTCTGTGTTCTGGGTGTATAGGTCCTGCCACCACCACTATTTCCATTATCAGCACCAGTTACCGGGGTTCTGTTTTGGTTATTAAACCTGTTATAGTTACCGCCTCCGTTATTCTGATCTGCCGGTCTGCGGCCATTGTTATTAAAACCACTATTACCACCGGGCCTGTCGTTACCATTAGTATTGAGCCTGTTACCGCCGTTGTTGTAACGGTTGCCGCCATAACCACGATTGTTGAATGCGCCGCCGCGGTTGTTGTTATTGTAACGGTTGTTGTTCACAAAACTGCGGTTGTTATAAGCGTATACATTTCTGCGGTTATTATAGATATTGCTGTTATAGTTGTAATTATAACGGGCGCTGTTCCGGTAAGCATAACCACTGTTATAGCCATAATATCCGTAGTTGCGGTAGCCGTAGCCAGCATAGCCACAGTAAGCAGGGCGGTAAAAAGAAGGTCCCCACCAGCCACCGTAACGGTAACCACTACCCCACCATGAATTATAGCCGAAACCAATATCGAACCAGCTATAGCCAAAGCCGCCTCCAAAACCCCATCCATACCATGGTGTATAATTCATACTGAAACCCCAGGTAAAAGGACGGGCATAATAATGGTTCCTGTACCACGGACGGTAATAGTAACCGGTACCGTATACAATGGTTGGGCCGTACACATAAGTATTAAGATATCCGGGGGTGTAACCCATATATACATAGTCCGGGGTTACATCATACACATATACATATTTTGTATTGTAAGCTGGTGAACTGGGAGGTATCCTGTCAACGTCATCGGGACGTGAAGTACTTACTTCCCAGGGACCGGTTGGCCGGTTGCTCTGAAACCATACACCATTGTCTACTGCATAATACATACCATCCACCCTTAATACAGTCATGGAAGCATTTACAGCATACTGCAGGCGGGTACCGCTGATATTTTCAAACTCAGGGTCACCATCATAACTAACATCGGCAGTGGCTGTTCGTCGGTCTACTTTGGCCGTTTGCGGAACAGCCGCATCCATGATGGCTTCATTGGCTTCGTCTGTACCTGCTACACTGGTCAGCACATTGTCTTTGGGTGAGCCGGCAGGAATTTTCGCAAAATCGCCGGGCAGCTTATCGGCACCTATATATTGCCACTGGCTGCTGAGCGAAGGAGATCTGTACCAGCGGCCACTCAGCAATACATAATACTGCTGCGAATTAACATCCATGAAAATATCGTTGGAAGAATTCTTTACATAGAGCAAGCCGGTGTTTTCTACTGGTGTAAAATTGGCCTCGCCGTCTGACTGAATCAACTCCGCAGGTTCTGTACTCACTATAATTTCAGGAATAACACTGCTATTGGCCGTACTGGTTTCGTCGCTGTTGTTATTGTTACTGCTAT
>JANPGT010000269.1:0-7486 GCA_031424135.1 Chitinophagaceae bacterium | reverse complement strand
TAATGGTTTTATCCCCTACAAACATGCCCACCATAGGCATAGATTTTACGAGTTTAACACGCAGAAAATGATCAATCTGTTCCTCAGCCTGGGGCATTATTTTTTTTACGTTATCGGGGTGCGTAATTTTTTCTTCTATTTCCTTTAAAGACAGCATGGCTGCGCTTACCTGCCCGGCTTTGTCTGCTATCAGCTGCTGCTGTGCAGGTATAAGGCCCTGTATACGTATACCCGCTATTCTTTTAGGCAGATATGGGCGAAAAAGCAGGCGAAGGCCGGTTGTTACGAGCAACCAGCCTGTAAATGCGGCAACAAGGGGCGAAAAATAGAGCCACCAGCTCATGGTAACCGGTTTTTTATGAGTTGCAAAGAAACATTAAATAGCCGCTAATTGTTTTTTGAATGAAACGCAAATTCCATTATTTTTGCCGCCCATACGGTAGCTGTAGCTCAGTTGGTTAGAGCATCAGATTGTGGTTCTGAGGGTCGAGGGTTCGAAACCCTTCAGTTACCCCCCTTCAAACCCGGAACAAATTGTTCCGGGTTAATTTTTTTAACATCTTCCCCCACTCATGTAATTTATTGGTCATCTGGGTGTTAATAATGGATTAAACGGGCAACAAGACAGCCGTTTTATCGTTATTTTTGAGATAATGCAAAAAATAATTCAATTTATGTTTAGTAGAAGAAGTTTGCCTATACTGCTCACTGTATTGGTGGCGGGTGTGTTTATTGCGTTTCGGAGTCTGGGAACAGGAACAGTCAACGATAATCCCCCTACGCGTTATGAGAAAATTCTTCATAATGTGGCGGAAATGCTGACTGAAATCCATTACAGTCCCAAAGACATTAATGATAAATTTTCAAAGGAAGTGTTTAAGAAATTCCTGGTAACCGTAGACCAGGACAAAGGTGTTTTTCTGCAGGCTGATATTACCGAGTTGAAAAAATATGAAACAAAAGTGGATGATGAACTGCTGGGTGGTACGGTAAATTTTGTACCAGCCGCATCTGAATTATTCAAGAAGCGCCTGCCCGAAGTAGAAAAGCTGTATAAGGAAATTCTTGCGCAGCCTTTTGATTTTACCAAAGACGAAGTCTTTACCGGCGATCCGGAGAAAAGAGATTTCCCGGCCACTGAAGCCGACAGAAAAAACTTCTGGCGCCAGCGCTTAAAGTACCTGGTACTTGACCGTTACGTAGACATGCAGGAAGCGCAGGAAAAAAACAAAGGCAAAGCAGGTACCGTTGTTAAAACCAACGAAGAAATGGAAAAAGATGCACGTGAGCGGGTATTAAAAGCCATGGACAGAACCTTTGACAACTACAAAATAAAATTAACAGAAAGTGAGCTCTTCAGCAGGTATGTGAACACCATTACCACCACCATGGATCCTCATACAGATTATTTCCCCCCGTTGGAGAAAAGATCTTTTGACGAAGAGATGAGCGGTAAATTTTATGGTATTGGAGCCTCCCTGATTTACGACGAAAGCAATATTAAGGTAAACTCTATTATCACCGGCAGCCCGGCATTCAAGAGCGGCGAAATAACCGTAGGTGATATTGTGCTGAAAGTTGGACAGGCAGAGGCAGAACCCGTTGACCTCGCCGGTTATTTTGTGCAGGATGCGGTGAAAATTATCCGCGGTAAAAAAGGAACAGAAGTAAGGCTCACCCTGCGCAAAGCAGATGGTGCAATAAAAGTAGTGAAACTGGTCCGCGATGAAATTGTACAGGATGAAACCTTTGCGCGCAGTTCAATAGTGAGCAATGGTAAAGCCAAAATTGGATTTATCTACCTGCCTGAATTTTATGCTGATTTTGATGACCCCAAAGGACGCCGTTGTGCAGATGATGTGGCGAAAGAAATCACCCGCCTGAAAGAACAGAAAGTTGATGGTATTATACTTGATTTACGCAACAATGGCGGTGGTTCTTTATACGATGTGGTAAAAATGGTAGGCCTTTTTGTAGATGAAGGGCCGGTAGTACAGGTAAGAGACAGGGATGGCAAACCCAGCGTATTGCGCGACCGTGATAAAACGGTATTGTATGATGGACCGCTGGCCGTAATGGTAAATGAATTCAGCGCTTCTGCATCAGAAATATTTGCGGCTGCCATACAGGACTACAAACGTGGTCTTATCATTGGTAGTACCACTACCTATGGCAAGGGCACCGTACAGCGCAATATAGGGCTTGATAAAACGCAGGGTTTCATGAGTGCCAACAGCGATCTGGGTACTATTAAACTGACCCTGCAGAAATTCTACCGCATCAATGGCGGTTCTACCCAACTGAAAGGCGTTGCGTCTGATATTGTGTTGCCCGACTTCTACGAATATTCTAAACTGCGCGAGAAAGATGATCCAGATGCCCTGCCCTGGGATGAGATTCAGAAAGCTGATTATGCACCCTGGAAATACAGTTTCGACGCAAATAATATCCGTACTTCCAGCCAGGCAAGGGTAAGCATCAATCCTGCTTTCAACCTTATCAAAACCAACACAGAATGGCTGGCCAAAGAAAATGACAGGATGTACTCGCTGAACATTGATAAGTACCGCGATGAGAAGAAAAAAGTTAGCGCTACTTACAAGCAGCTGGAAACCCTGAATAAATTGCCCAAAGAGTTAACCGTTTCTGCGCTTGACGAAGACGCCAATAAATACGCCAACGATAAAGACAAAGACGATCGGTTTAAAGCCTGGCTGAAAAACCTGCGCAACGATCTTTACCTCGACGAAACGGTGAATGTGATGAATGATATGGTAAACCAGCACAATATTGCGCTGAACCAGGGACAAAAGAAATTGCCTTTTTAAAAAATTGAAAAGTAAAAATTAAAAAGTCAAAAGCGTTCGTTACGTAATTGATCTTATAATAAAAAACCGCTGTTTTGCAGCGGTTTTCTATTATGGAAAAGGTCAAAATTTAAAATGCAACAATCAAAATCGTTTGCCTGGCAACGGGAAAACGGTTACTACCCGTCTGTGCCGGCCAGAGTTTTTGACCCATAAAAAAAGCCGCGCTACGCGCAGCTTTTTTCAATTTTTAATTTTTGACTTAGCTAAAACTAACACACTCCTTCAACTCTTTTTCCGTATACGCCAGTCCGTATTGTTTCAGGACATCGTCCGGAACACCATTCCACATATTGGGTGTGTTGCCCACATAGCCAAGGTCTTTAAAGCCCATGCGTGTAGTGTAGAAACCTGTTACGGTCAGGTCGCGCATCTTATTGAAAAATGCTACGCCCTGTGTAAGTTCGGGCTTGTCTTTGGCACGGTCAGGGTACGCTATCAAATCCACCATTTCTATCTGCTGCTGCGGCGTGCAGTCTTTAAAATCTTTCTCATACCGTTTCAGGCACTGCATGTCCAGCCAGCGCAGGCCACCACGCAGGGGGGTCTGGTGGTAAGGCATATCTTTTACAATAAATTCTATAAAAGCAGGTACGCCGGCTTCTGATGCGCTGCCGCTGACCGCATCTTTGGGTATAATGATATCTGCCAGCACCATAATGGTAGCCAGTTCATCATCGCTGAAAAACTTATCTGAGATTAGTTTTTTATAATCAGCGATTTCCTGGGGCGTACGGTCGTAGTTCAACCCAGCTTCTGCCTCTGGTTTTACTTCAATTTTTGTTTTTTCATCTTTACAGGCCCCTACCAATACGCTGGTAGAAACAGTGCCCATGATGAGGGCTTTGATGGTATTTCTTCTATCCATAACGGGCTATTTTATATTTTGAATTTTAAATGTTGAATGCTTTGCCGGGTGTTCAACACAAAATCTAAAATTTATCATTTAGAATAATCAGATATTGTTCTTCTTCAGTTCATCAATAATGTATTCAGAAGCACGCATACTGAGTGCAAGGATTGTCCAGGTAATATTTTTGTCGGCCTGGCTCACAAACTGTGCGCCGTCCACTACAAAAAGATTTTTACAATCATGCGCCTGGCTCCATTTGTTCAGGGCAGATTTTTTAGGATCATTGCCCATTCTTGCGGTACCAGCTTCATGAATGATTTTACCCGGTGTTTCCAGCCCGTAGTTATTTTCTGCGGTAGCATCGTCTCCCCAGGTAATTACGGCGCCCATCTGGTGCATAATCTCCCGGAAGGTTTCTTTCATGTGTTTGGCCTGGTTAATCTCGTGACTGCTGTATTTTACATTGAAACGCAGTACGGGAATACCGTATTTGTCCACCACGTTTGGATCAATTTCGCAATAATTGCTTTCCAGCGCCAGTGCTTCTCCCCTGCCTGCCATGCCAACCCCTGCGCCGTAGAAAAAACGTACATCTTCTTTCAATGAAGCGCCATAGCCACCAGCTTCCTTCTTTGTGCCATTCACGGCATATTTGCCATTCATACGCTCTGTACCCATACCAATACCATAGCCCGGCATGCCCATACCACCACCATATTCAATATGATAGCCGCGTGGGAAATCGAGTTTTTTATTGTCCAGCCACCATGGAGAATACACATGCAGTCCGCCTACACCATCTTCATTGTAGCGCTTGCGGCCAAACAGTTCAGGTATATAGCCACCCATGCCCGCGCCGGTAGAATCGTGCAGGTATTTGCCTACCACATTGCTGCTGTTAGACAAACCATTGGGATGCCTTTGTGATTTTGAATTCAGCATCAGGCGCGATGATTCACACGCACTGGCAGCCAGTATCACCACCTTGCCTTCTACCTGGTATTCCTGTAAATCATCTTTGCTAACATAGGATACACCAGTAGCGAGTCCTTCTTTATTGGTCAGCACTTCCCTTGCCATGGCATTGGGAATTACATCAACATTTCCTGTAGCAATAGCCGGTTTTACCAATACAGATGAAGAAGAAAAGTCTCCGTACACGGTACAGCCGCGGTTACACTGGCTGCAGAAAAAACAGGCTTTGCGGTCTTTATTATCAGGAAGCGCCTTGGTAAGAATAGACAGGCGTGATGGAATTACTTTTACCCCGGCCCTGGTAGCACCGTTCTTAATCATCAGTTCGTGCAAACGGGGTTTCGGGGGCGGTAGAAAGAAACCATCAGGATCATTTTCCAGTCCCTCATTGGTGCCAAAAACGCCAATCATTTTATCTACGCGGTCGTAAAAAGGCTTGATATCTTCATAGCCAATGGGCCAGTCATCGCCCAGGCCGTCAATACTTCTTCTTTTAAAATCTTTGGGACCAAAGCGCAGCGAGATCCTGCCCCAGTGATTGGTACGGCCACCCAGCATTCTGGCGCGCCACCAGTCCCACTGCGTACCCGCAGCTTTGGTATAGGGTTCTCCTTCAATTTCCCATCCATGGTAGCAGGCATCAAAATCACCAAAGGGCCTGAATTTGGTGCTGGCGCCACGGCGTGGGCTCTCCCACGGACCTTTTAACTGCATTACATTTTTTGCGGGGTCATACATCGGTCCAGCTTCCAGCAGGCATACTTTCAATCCTGCTTTGGATAATATGTACGAAGCCATACCGCCACCTGCGCCCGAACCAACGATGACAACATCGTATTTCCTGGGCTGTTTTTTAATGTTCAATTGTCCCATGTACAGAATTGTTTCTTAAAAAGGTTATTGAAAGAATAAATGTAACTAAATATCGCTTTACTGTTAAATGAAAATCTAATAAAGATGGAATTTCTTTTCTATTCTGTGTGATTTCCTTTTTCTTAAAAAGTATTCAGTAAAAATGATGAGCAGCGCCGTTCAAATGCAAATGGTTTGTTAAACAGCCCCGGGCGGGCGTAGTAATGCCCGCCTAGTATGGCACAGTATTTAAACCTCTAATTGTAAACAATCTATTATGACTACTAATATCATCGCGTTGGTCCAGGAAGCACTGAACAGTAAACCCCTTCAAAAAGTAAGTCCAAATACGCAGGAAGTGGCTGCTGCCGCCGCTGATACCAGCAATGCAGCCAAATTTCAGCAGGCAGTTATACCGGCCGTATTAACCGGTATGTATAAAATGACCCGTACACACGAAGGTGCGGAACAATTACTCCGTGGAAATTTATCTACAGCATGGGGCGATCTGCTGTTTGGCGAAAATAAAGCGACCGTAATTGCACATGTAGCCAGATACGCTGTGGTGAGTCCGGCTGCTGTAGAGGGAGAAATTGAATTAACGGCTGCCGAAGCTGCCGCCATTATTAAAACCAATGCGGGAGGTACAAAAACGGCCGATGCCGACAGCGTGATTGCTTACCTGAAAGACCAACGGAATAATATATTGCATTACCTGCCTGCGGCACTGCAGTTAGGCGCCCTGCTGGAAGATGATACCCTGGATGATCATACCCATAAAATGGACGGCCCTATCTCTGGACTGATGCACAGCATTGAAAAAGCGTTTTCCGGGACGCCGCCCGCAGCGGACGGGAAGTCGTGAGCGGTGAGTGGTCAGTTGTGAGTCCTGCGGCGGTGTCTTTTGCCGGACTCGTTATAACTCACCACTCACGACTGACTACTCACGTCTCACGATAAATGCTATCTTTGCCGCCGCATGAAGACAAGGACATTAAAAAAAGATAAGGTTAATATTATTACCCTGGGCTGCAGCAAAAACATGGTAGACAGTGAGGTGTTGAGCGGGCAGCTGTTGGCCAATGACATTAATGTGGTGCATGAAAATAAAAAACTGGATCATAACATAGTGGTGGTAAATACCTGTGGCTTTATAGATAAGGCAAAGGAAGAGAGTATCAATACCATTCTTGACCAGCTGGAGCTTAAACGCAGGGGTAAGCTCGACAAAGTGTATGTAACCGGCTGTCTCAGCCAGCGTTACCGCGATGATCTGCAGACGGAAATTCCCGATGTGGATGCATGGTTTGGTACCATGGAATTGCCTTTAATGCTGAAGCAGTTTGATGCGGATTATAAAACAGAGTTATTGGGTGAGCGGCTGCTGGCAACGCCCAGTCATTATGCCTACATGAAAATTTCGGAAGGATGTAACCGTACCTGCTCATTTTGCGCCATTCCACTGATGCGTGGCCAGCATATAAGCAAGCCAATTGAAGAGCTGGTGAAAGAAGCAGAGGGGCTTGTAAAAAAAGGCGTTAAAGAAATCATGCTGATAGCCCAGGAACTAACTTACTATGGGCTGGATATTTATAAGAAGAGAGTGCTGGGCGATTTGATGAACCGGCTGGCGGATGTAAAAGGGCTTGAATGGATCCGGTTGCACTATGCGTATCCTTCAAAATTTCCACTGGATGTGCTGGACGTGATGCGTGAAAGAGAGAATATCTGCAATTACCTTGATATGCCGCTGCAACACGCAAGCGATAATATGCTGAAGGCAATGCGCCGCAATATTACCCGTGCAGAAATGGAAGAACTGGTAGCAGCGGTGCGTGAGAAGGTGCCTGGTATTTGTCTACGCACCACATTGATTGCAGGTTTTCCCGGAGAGACAACCGACGATATTGCTGAAGTGAAGCAATTCCTGCAGGAACAG
>JANPGT010000268.1:0-5580 GCA_031424135.1 Chitinophagaceae bacterium | reverse complement strand
AATTGTTTGGTGCCAGGATCATCAGCAAAGACAATGATGGCGCCGGTAATTACCTTGTTCCGGACAACAAAAAAATATTTAATCACTTCCTTCAACAATCAATGATCTACTGGAAATACAATCTTGGTTTGTATGATTTTTCCGGGGCAGATACTGTGATGCTGCCCATACTGGCAAAGGGCAGGCCGGGACCGCCTGAAATTATAGGCGGACATGACCGCACCGGCTACTATGCAATGGGGATTAAAAAACATGGAACGGGCAAAGCAGTGCTGCTGCCTGCCAATATTGGAAGATTGTATTACCAGCAGGGTTATGAAGAACATAAAAATATAGTGCTGGACATTGTAAAATATATCTACCCGGAAGCTGATCAGCTGGTACAGACCAACCTGCCTGAAAGGGTAGAAACCATTCTACAGTCGTACAGTTTAAATACACCGGCTAATATCGGTACCAAAGGAAAAGATGGGTTAGTAGTCCACCTGGTAAATCTTACCGGCTTCAGTGGCAATACTTATTTTCAACCGCTGCCGGTATTTGACCGTACTGTTACTGTTAAATGCGATTTCAGGCCATCAAAGGTTTTTGGCCTGGTAAAAAAGCAACCCCTTGCATTTACATGGAAGAGAGGGTATGTTTCAATGACAATAAAGAAGCTTGAAGCTTATGAGGCGATAGTCATCAACAGGTAGCCTGATGACACTAATTACAGTGAATTACAGGAATTTTTAAGTTGACAGCATTCAATGAAGCTTTTTTGGAATGCGTGGTGCTGGCTGCTGTTTTTTTTTGGGTGCGGCAAACAGCGTGAAAGAGACTATAGATAACAGAAAGAATAAGGCGAATTACACGAATTGTCTTTGAAAAATTTGTGTAATTCGCCTTAATTCATGTTATAAGTACTTAATATTTGGCAGGTGTTCCTAATCCCGGTAACGAAGCTTTGATAAACTGCCTGATATCTTCATTGGCGGTGGCCAGGTCCTGTTTGCGCAGGTACATCATGTGACCGCTGCGGTAGCCCTTCCAGCTGAAACGGTCTTTCATTCTGCCGCTGGGGTCCATTTGCCAGATATCGTATTTGGCATTAAAGTAATCACAGGCCCCGTCATAGTAGCCAGACTGTACCATTACATGCAGGTAGGGGTTTTGCGCCATGGCCTGCCTAAGGTTTTCGCCGGTTTTATCACCGGTTCTGTCCCACGGATGCACAGGGCCAAACATCAGGTATTTCAAATCGGTTTTATAGTTCAGTTCGTTGCGGGTATACATATTAATAGCGGGTGTAAAAGCATGCAGCCAGGAAGTGAGTTCTGCGTTAAAGTCAGGGCTTTCACCGGCGTCCTGTTTGTCGATACCCCGGTAGCGGGAGTCGAGGCGGCCAACGGTAAAGCTTTTATCGCGCAGCAGCTCTTTCCAGAAAAAATTGACGGGCACATCCAGATTGTGCTGCAGTATAACGGTGGTGGACAGGCCAGAATAGCGTGCCATTTTTTCTGCGATGTTTTTCCTTTTGTCTTCGGGTAAAAAACCACCCCTGCTGATGGCAGGTATCAGTTCATTGATGGTAAAGTCTTCCACTTCGGGCAGCATTTCTGTAAGATCTTTTTTCTGCAAATCTGCCGGCAGCACTTTATGGAACCAGGCGGTAGCCGCAAAATAGGGAAGGCGCAGGGCGGCGTCTACCGGCCCGCCTCTTTCAATACCCAGGTCGGTGGGCGATACCAGTACCACGCCGTTCAGGTACATCCACTGTGCATTCTGCAGTTCCAGCGCAAGGCCCGACACACGCGTAGTACCATAACTTTCGCCAATTAGATATTTGGGAGAGGCCCAGCGGTTGTTGCGGGTAACAAAAGTATTGATCCATGCCGCCAGGTATTTGATATCTGCGTTTACGCCAAAAAAGGTTTTACCGGGAATGTCTTTGCTGACAGCCCTTGAATAGCCGGTATTTACCGGGTTTACAAAAACGATATCCGCTACATCCAGTATGGAGTAAGGATTTTCTTTAATACCATAGGGCTGTATGGGATAGCCTTCATCATCAATGTTCAGTATGCGTGGTCCGGTATAGGCAATCTCCATCCAAACAGAAGCCGAGCCGGGCCCGCCGTTAAAAGAAATGACCAGGGGACGGGTGCTGCGGTCTTTTATGTCTGAACGTTCGTAATAGGAATAATACAGGCCAGCGATACATTTGCCTTCTTCATCCCAGACAGGCATGGTGCCCGCAGTAGCTTTATAAGGAATTTTAACGCCTTTGATGTTGGTTTCATGATCAGTGACCGCAGTCCATTCGGGGTTAAAAACAATATTGGGCAGATTGACTTTGTCGGATTTTTCCTCTTTTGGCACAGCTGCCGCTGGGGCGGTAGCTGGTTTTTGCTGGGCGGCAAGCGTGCCATACAGCATACAGGCGGTGATAATAACGAATGCTTTTCTCATGTGTTGATTTTATAAATGTAATGCAGGTAAAAAAGGGTTGCGCCGGGTGGTAAATAAAAAGAAAAATCCGGAACCATTCAAATGTAGCAGAAAAGCGGGAGAGTTTGGTCAATCAGGGGCTAAGCGCCTCCTGTTGAAAGCGCTATACCGAAAACAAGCTTGCCCCTTTCAAAATAAAGGGGCAAGCGGTCTAGTTGAATAAGAAGCTGAGGCATTAGCCGCTATTACGCAGGTGTTTCAGAAACCCTGTTCATCGGCGCTGGGGCCATAACTACCGGGTATGGGTATATTCAGCAAACGGAGATAAACGCCCAGTTGTGCACGGTGGTGGATGGTTTGGGAAATAGACATACGGATGACTTCAGCTTTTGTGTATACCATGTAAATCTCTTCACCATTTCGCAGTGTCCAGTTGGGAACCAGGTCTTCGTCTTTTGCAGCCGACAGGCTGGCCCTTCCTTCTGCCAGTGTTTTTTCAAAATAAGCCAGCAGTTCGTCTGTGTTATTAATAGGTGTCGCCTCGTATGGATGGGCGGCAAAATCCAGTTCGGTGGTATTGAGTGTCATGGTTACCCAGCCGGGCAATTCGGCAATATGAGCTGCCAGTCGCCGGATGGTCATGCTTTTTTCATGGGGTTGCCAGTCATATTTGCCGTTGGGAATGCGGGACAGCATCTTGCGGGTAGTAATTGCTTCTGCTTCCAGTTCTTTCATAAATTCTTGTGTCATTTGCATAATTGAATGTTTTGTTATGCAAATAAAATACGTGTCACTGACAACCCTATGTCAGTCAGTTTTAGAAATCTACAGGAATATTTTTCATGTAATCGGCCAGTTCTATATGATCTTTTTTTGTAAAAGGTGATGCAATGTTTTTTAGTGTCAGAATCCGCGCCACTTTAAAATCGCGGTAATCCTGCCGCAGGCAGCACCATGCTACCAGGTGCCAGTGCAGGGCATAAAATACCAGGCCGATGGGCTCAATTACTCTTTTGCTGATTTCCTGGCGTTTGTTTTTGTATTCCAGCTCTACCGCTGTTTTTGCGGAGATGGCGGTTTGCAGTACTGATAAATATTCAAAATCGAAGCGGAAACAGGCCGGCACCTGCAATTTGATGTTTTTTGAAAGCACTTCTGCGTTTTCTTTGTCTGAAGAGCGCATCACAGCTTTTATTTTATTCAACCCGTTGCAGAAATGCTTCTGGATAGATTTGTCGGAGAAGCCGGACACCACGGCCTCCATCAATAAAAATGCATTGGCTTCTTCTTTGCTGAACGCCACTGGTGGCAGGAAATAACCCTGCACAATAAAATAGCCCCGCTGTGGTTCAAAGCTCACCGGTATGCCCGACTCACACAAGGCTTTAATATCGCGGTACACGGTACGTACACTTAAATTAAATTTCTCTGCAATTTTCTCTGCCGTTACATATTTCTTCGACTGCAGCAGTGTAAGCATATTAAAAAGACGGTCAATCCTGTTCATAGCTGGACAATTGGTGCGCACGCATTGTTGTGCTGTAAAAAACGAACAGGCTAAAATAACAAATGCACGATAATCAGGTCTGGAATTTATATTGCAGGTAGTGGCAGCCGGGGAAAATTATGTGAAAATCTTTATCTTTTTTTATAAAGTCCCTTTGCTAACTTTAGGATTCACCAAAAAAAAGGAGGTATTCATGCAATCTACAGATAAATCATGGAAGCCTTCGGTTATTATCGCGTAGCCGGGCTGTATCCATAAAAATAATCTGCTGGCTTATAAGTAAGCCGGGGCCACTGAACAGGTTCAGTGGCTTTTTTGTTGGCCTGCCGGGAACAAAATAAAAATGGCCACTGAAACAGCAGCCATTTTTTATATATGGGTAGTAAATGTTGCAGTCAACAATTACAATTTAACACCAACACTGAAACTTAATACGCGGTATTTGTTCAGCGCATCGTCAGAGCTGCTTGTGCCAGACTGTAACTTAGCCAGACCCAGACCATAGTTTACAGAGAACACTGCAAATTTTGATTCAACCCCTACTGTACCATTTAAACCATAATCAAAGCGGCGCATAATATTGTATCCGGCGCCTTCTTCGGTGCTGGTAAATGGATCGTCATTGGAAAACTGAATTTTATTGCTGCGGCTGAATGCAACGCCACCTACCTGGCCTTCAACCCTGTTTTTACCACCTACGCCAATACCCAGGTAAGGACCCGCTCCAAAGAAGAAACTCGATTGATCGCCCAGCGGTAATTTCACCACTGCAGTTACAGGCACTTCCACATAGTAAGGCCGGGTGGTAGATCTGTACCAATTACTGCCGGAAGTACTGCCTGATTCTAATTTTGCACCCTTGCCGGTAAACAATACGCCCGGCTGAATGGAAAAGAAGCGGCCAATCGGAAGATCAGCTACCAATCCCGCATGAAATGAGGGAAGTGTTTTATTTTCATCAATATCACCATTTTTACTGATAGTAATATTAGAAAGGTTCAGACCGCCTTTCACAATCAGGGAAGCCTTGGGAGCGGACTGCCCATAAGATACCATAGCGCTGCACATCATCAACGACGCAATTGCAAGCATTTTCTGTTTCATACTCTAGAATTTTATTTACTATGGGTTTTCAAAAGCCTTGCCATTGTGCCAAATTGAATTGCGTAAGGCAAAACAAAAGATACAGGGGGAAATGATGCGGTGAAAGAGTAGGGAAAACCCCAAAAAACTGTTGGAATGTAGAAAAAATCTCCCTTTACATTCACCAATGCTGGTTACTGCAGGCAGCACCCAGTCAGGCCAATTCATATTGATTGCACTGCTGGGGCGAAATGCCCGGGCAACAGGTGAATACTTTTAATGCAATTATGTATTTTACAGATAAAGGATGCTGGCCGGAAAAATAGCTGGAAGCAAGTTAATTTGAGGGCTGGCCGCACAAGAAGTAGTTCTCTGCGTTTCCCATATACTGGAAGTTATTGCTGCGGTTGCATAAAAAAAAGGCAAAAGAGAAAATTGACAGCTTACCCGGTATTGCAAATGCTTTGCACCGGTAAACTGAACCCTTTTATCTTTTGCCTTGCGTTTTTAAACGTAGTTGCTGCTAATAGCGGTTGCCACCTCTGTCGTTACCACCACCA
>JANPGT010000267.1:0-6559 GCA_031424135.1 Chitinophagaceae bacterium | reverse complement strand
CAGGAACTGCAGCGTATTAATGTGGCCGTCAGGGATGGCTCATTTGCAAAGAATGCAGTACTGCTGCAAAGCATCCGCCTGGCAAAATCCAGTAACAAACCCCTGCATCTGCTGGGCCTGGTGAGTGATGGCGGTGTGCATTCACATATCAAACATTTAATGGCCCTGGTAGACGTTTGCAAAACGGAGGGACTTAGCCAGGTATACATACACGCATTCACAGATGGCCGCGACACTGATCCTAAAAGCGGACTGACCTTTATTACCGAACTACAGCAGCATTTAAACGGCTCAGTAGGCAAAATTGCCAGCGTTAGCGGGCGGTATTATGCCATGGACCGCGACAAACGCTGGGAGCGGGTAAAACTGGCCTACGATGCACTGGTAAATGGCGTGGGTGAGCAATCCACAGACGCCATAGCCGCCGTTGCAACCTCTTACGCCAACAATATCACCGATGAATTTATTAAGCCAACGGTGATTACAGGCAGTGGCAACCTGCCCCTGGCTACCATCAAAGACGGTGATGTAGCCATCTGTTTTAATTTCCGTACAGACCGCTGCCGCGAGATTACAGAAGTACTTACCCAGCAGGACTTTCCCGACCATGGTATGCACAGGCTGCAACTTGATTATACCACCATGACCCAGTATGATCATTCGTTTAAAAATGTTCACGTGGTATTTGAAAATGATGATCTGAAAAATACCCTGGGTGACATTATAGCCCAAAACGGTTTACAACAGATACGCATAGCCGAAACAGAAAAATACCCCCACGTTACTTTCTTTTTCAGCGGTGGCCGCGAAAAACCCTTTGAAGGCGAGAAAAGAATTATGGCGCCTTCACCCAAAGTAGCCACCTACGACCTGAAACCTGAAATGAGCGCTTACGAACTCACTGCCTCCATCATCCCTGAAATTGAAAGTAAGCAACCCAGTTTTATCTGCCTTAACTACGCAAATGCCGACATGGTGGGTCATACCGGCATATTCAGTGCAGCCATCAAAGCCGCTGAAACAGTAGATGCCTGCGTGGAAAAGGTGGTAACTGCCGCACTGGCCAATGGCTATACCGTCTTTCTTACCGCAGACCACGGCAATGCAGATTATATGGTAAACGAAGACGGCAGCCCCAATACTGCGCATACCCTCAACCTGGTACCGTTTTTTATTATTGACAAAGACTGGAAAGGAACCGTTCAACCCGGTAAACTGGGCGACCTGGCTCCTACCATACTTACTATGATGCAATTGCCGGTTCCAAAAGAAATGACCGGAAATGTGCTTGTTAACCACTAACCGGGCTGAATGGCATTTTACACTTACCTATAAACGCTTTTAAAAAATGATTAAAAAAATACTGCTTTTGCTGCTGGTAGTGCTGGTAATTATTCAATTTTTTCACCCGAAAAAGAATATCGCTGCCGCAGCACCCATCAGCGGCGTGGCGTCAGTATATACGGTGCCGGAAGACGTACAGAAAATACTGGCAGCCAGTTGCAATGACTGCCATTCCAACAATACCATTTACCCATGGTATTCAAAAATACAGCCGGTAGACTGGTGGCTGGCCAACCACGTAAATGAAGGAAAACGCGAATTGAATTTTGACGAATTCGCTTCCTACAATCCACGCCGCCAATACAAGAAGCTGGAGGAAGTAATTAAAGAAGTAAAAGAAGATGGTATGCCGCTGGACAGTTATACATGGGTTCACAAAAATGCCCTCCTGAGCCCTGAACAAAAACAATCACTGATTGGCTGGGCAGAAGGTATCCGCACCGCCATGCAGCAGAAATATCCCTTAGACAGCCTGGTAAGAAAGAAAGGATAACACTATTCCTGCTGCTGCTGCTTTGCCAGACAAATAAACCCGCAATTACCCTGTGCGGCATCATTGAAACAAATGACGGCAGCCTTTACTGCTGACAATAGTAGTTTACACTGAATAAAAGAATAATACGCACTGAAATCAAAAAAAACAGGCCGGGCCTGATTTTTTTGATTTCAGGTATATGGACAAATCGCCATTTTTCTCAGAATATTGAATTTTAAATAGAAAAAATTCAATGAAAAATGCTTTTAATAGAAAAATATCTAACTAAAAAATAATATTAACTGCTATTCTCAAATACCGTTTCGTTTTATTTTAATCTGCCACGCAGCAACCCGTATTAAAAATTGTCTTAAATTACGGGTTACCAAACGTCCACAATGACAGAGGAAGCCATATTAAGGGGTTGTTTAAAAAATGAAGCCGCTGCGCAGAAAGAATTGTACAACAGGTACAGTCCTAAAATGCTGGCAGTTTGCTACCGGTTTGCACATAACAGGGAAGATGCAGAGGACATGTTGCAGGAAGGGTTTATAAAAGTATTTTCACAGATACACACTTTCCGCAACCAGGGCGCCTTTGAAGGATGGGTGAGAAGAATTATTGTGCATACCTGTATCAACAACCTGAAAAAGAATAAGAAGTTTAACGAAAGCGTAGACCTTATACATGCCACCACCCTGCAGGTAAGGGAGGAAAGTGTTCCTTCTATAGTGCAGGCCAAACAGGTAGTAGAGTGTATAAGAATACTGCCTATTGGCTATCGAACGGTGTTGAACCTGTATGCTATTGAAGGCTATTCGCACAGGGAAATTGGAACCATGCTGGATATAGAGGAAAGTACCAGCAGGTCTCAGTACACCCGCGCCAAACAAATGCTGGAAGATATACTGGTGAAGAAAAAAATATTGCAGCAGCAGCCAGCGAAAAAAATGAATTTGTTGTCTTTTGGAGGATAGGTTGATTGCAAAGAAAAGAATCTGTTACGCTTATAAAGAACCAGGACTAACATCCGTACATAAAATACCCTGCTTACATGGACCGCAATTTTTACGATAATGATTTTGAAGAGTTTCTAAAACAGAAATCGGATCAATACAAAATGTATCCATCTGACCGGGTTTGGAACAATGTGTATAGTTCATTACACGGCAGAAAAAAATGGTGGGCACTTGGTTTTACATTATTCTTCATTGGTATGGGTTTATTGGCAGGCAGGCACATACTGCTATCCGATTACAACCGCATTGCCACCCAACTTAACAAAGAAACTTCCACCCTGCTGGCAGCAAGCCCTTCGCTGAAAAATATTCCATCAGGCACCAGTCATTATTCTCCTTCCGGCAACGGGGTTGTTCAAACAGGCAACAGGCATGAAGCTGTTCCGGCTGCCGGCAACAGCATCCTTCCCATAAATGCACGCAATATTGCTGCAGGCAGCGGCGTCCTACCCGCAGCAACTGCAGCGAATACAAGTAACGTTACAGCGGCGGTCAGCGGTCTGGAAACAGAAGCAGTAATTACCAATGAAGCCGTTGTTGTTGGAATAAAAGCAGGCACTGTGCAGAAGCAAGCAGCCGTGCAGGCCCTTCCCGCTTCCGTAAAGGATATGGCCGTTAAAAAGGAAGCCGGTACCCCACTTAAGGAAAACAAACAAAAGACGGCAGTCATTGGTGCAATTAGTCACGCCTATGAACGCGCTGAAGGATTAAAACCTTCCAGGTGGTCATTACAGGTATATGCCAGCCCCACGGTAAGCTACAGAAGACTGTCTAACTACGACCAGCAGAACAGCAATCATGTGCCGGTATCTGCCAGCTATGCAGCAGATGTAAACCGCTATGTGAATCACCGTCCCGCCCCCGGTTTTGAGATAGGAACAAATATCCAGTACAAATTGTCTGACAACCTGAGCGTTTTTGCCGGTGCCCAGTTAAACTACTCACGGTACTATATAAATGCTTTTAAGTACAGCCGCGAAAAAACCTCTATTGAACTGGAGAAAGCTTTTGTGCGCGATACGCTTTCCGGTTACACCGATATCCGGAATTTCTCAGGATACGCGCCTGAGCAGTTACAAAACAAATACCTGCAATTGTCTGTTCCTGTGGGGGTAGAAATAAAACTCCTGGGTCACAAGAAACTGCGGTTCAGCGTTGCCGGCAGTGTTCAGCCTACATTCCTGCTGAGCAGTACCAGCTATCTGCTTTCTTCTGATTATAAAAACTACATTCAAAGCCCCGACCTGGCACGTACGTTTAATGTACATACCAATTTTGAAGCATTTATTTCTTACCAGGCAGCAGGTTTGAAATGGCAGGTGGGCCCTCAATTCCGTTCACAACTGCTGTCAAGCTACAGCAATCAATACCGCGTACGCGAATACCTGACAGAGTACGGTATCAAGATTGGCGTTTCCAAAACCCTCAGATAATTTTAATAAAAATATTGATTGGCCGCTGCTGCATGCAGCGGCTTTTTATTTTATTGTATTTTTAGGGCATGAAATACATCCTGTCGATCATCATCGCCTGCTTATTGTTTACAGCCTGCCATCATAACACCCAATCTTCCACCACCGCAAGCACTGCAAAAGATAGTATTCCTGAACAGGATTTCTTCCCTGTAGCAGAATATATTGGCGGCCAGCTTACCCTTATTCTTGACACTTTCAGGTTCCCGCTTACAAAAACAATTACTATTAATGGCAAGAGCAACCTCAGCAGCGCTACTGACGAAGAACTGAGAAAATGGGCGGAAGGTTTCCGCAAGCCGGATATCAATGACAGCAGTGTAAGAATTTTTTATAAAGAAACAAATATTGCCGACCAGAGCAACGGGTCTGTTACACTGGATTATACTACTACCAACAGCAGTTTGCCGGTACAAAAAATAGATGTGTATATACAGGCAGACCCAGTGCAAAACGACAAAGTAACGGGCATATACATGGAGAAAGCCTTCAATCTTGGTGATACCAGTTGCAGTCAGAAACTGTACTGGAAGACCGGTAAAAACATGCAGGTGTTTACTGAGAAGAAAATAAAAGATAAGGTACTGCCTGTAGAACAGGTGAAGATTACCTGGGACGGCTCTGAGTAGTTAATAGGCGGTAGTCGATAGTCCAGCGTCGGGCGCAGCTATGCCTGTGCTGACTAATGACTAGCGACTATAGACTACAGACTATTCACTAATGACTAAATTTGTGCCATGACGGCCCAGGAATTTCAGCAGATTGCCCATACCATACCGGTGAACCCGGGCATTTATAAATATTTCAATAAAAACAGGGAACTCATATATGTAGGCAAGGCAAAAAGCCTGCGCAAAAGAGTAAGTTCCTATTTCAGCAAAACCTTTACCAGCTACAAAACACATGAGCTGGTAAAACATATACAGCATATTGAATTTACCATTGTAGATTCAGAACAGGATGCACTTTTCCTGGAAAATTCACTGATAAAAGAGTTTCAGCCCAAATACAATATAGACCTCAAAGACGATAAGAGTTATCCTTATATCGTTATCAAGAAAGAACCCTTTCCAAGGGTTTTTCTGACACGGAAGAAAATAAAAGATGGGTCAGAATACCTGGGGCCTTTTACTTCTGTTGCCAGGGTGCGCGAACTGCTGAATTTTATCAAACAAAACATACAGCTGCGCACCTGTAAACTGAACCTTACTGATCAGAACATACAAAAGGGCAAGTTTAAAGTGTGCCTTGAATACCACCTGGGCAATTGCAAAGGCCCCTGCGAAGCCCTGCAGACAGCAGAAGATTACCAGGAAGGGCTGCTGCGTTTGAAGAGCCTGCTGAAAGGAAATCTTTCGCCGGTTATACAGCAGTATAAAAACGAAATGGGCGGATATGCTGAAGCCATGCAGTTTGAGAAGGCGGAAATTACCCGCAAGAAACTGGAGCATGTAGAAAACTACCAGTCAAAATCAGTGATCGTAAGCAGGCACCTGGGTACCATAGACGTATTCTCTATATTAAAGGAAGACGATACCGCCTATGTAAACTACCTGATGGTGCAGCATGGCACTATTGTACAAACACATACCATACAGTTGCAGACACACCTGGAAGAAGATGAAGCCGAGGTGTTGTCTTTTGCCGTGGCACAATTGCGGCAAACCTTTAACAGCAATGCTGCAGAAATCATTGTCCCATTTTCTATAGACTATCCTGAGCCGGGCGTGGTGCTTGTGATACCCCGTGCCGGCGATAAAAAGAAACTGCTGGAACTTTCAGACAAGAACGTGAATTATTTCAGGGAGGAGCTGAAAAAGAAGCGGACACTGCAGCTGGAAGGCAAGTCAGATATGGATCGCAAGAAAGTGCTGTACCAGCTGCAGGAAGATCTGCAGCTGCCCGATTTACCGCTTCACATAGAATGTTTCGATAACTCCAACTTCCAGGGAAGTTACCCTGTGTCTGCCATGGTCTGTTTTAAAGATGGCGCTCCCAGTAAAAAAGACTACCGGCATTTTAATGTAAAAACGGTGGAAGGCATCAACGATTTTGCCACTATGAAAGAAGTGGTTTTCCGGCGCTATAAGCGGCTAAAAGAAGAAAATCAGCCCTTTCCGCAGCTGGTGATTATAGACGGCGGTAAGGGGCAGCTGGGCGCAGCATTGGAAAGTATTCATGAACTGGGTTTAAATGGCACTATGACCCTTGTAGGGCTGGCCAAAAATGAAGAAGAGCTCTTTTTCCAG
>JANPGT010000266.1:0-3333 GCA_031424135.1 Chitinophagaceae bacterium | reverse complement strand
ATAAAAAGCAAACCTTTCTTGATGAATACAGGCATTTTCTACACGCTTTCGAAATCGAATTTGATGAACAGTATATATTTAAAGAGCCGGCATAAGCACAAAGCGTACCTACGGCACGCGATGCAGTTACGATTGCTTCTTCTACCCACAAATTGTCCCTACAGGACAAAAGAAAGGCAATGTCAGCGTTAAGAAAGAATGTCATTAGTTATAAAACCTACTCTAAAAGAACTGCACATTGTTACGGCTGAATATAAACTGTACCCATTTTAGAAAACCAGCATCAGAATCGGTTTAGAAATGAGTCACATGCTTTTATTAGACTGAAGAAAGTGGCCGGTGAAACGCCGGGCCACGGATGGAAAGTTTAACCAAAAGCTTACGCAGAACTATTTTGTAGACAATACTCATCCTGCTTGGGTAATCATTGTTTTAAGGGCTGCATGTTCCGTAGGAACATTTTGTGGGTAGCTAAAATACCAGCGTCAAACAGCGCTCCGTAGGTGCGCTTTGTGCCATTGCAGACCGATGCCTCCCCCAACAAAAAACCCCGGAAAATTCCGGGGCCCTTTGCTGTTGAATTGGCACTTTTATTTTAACCCATATTTATACTTATACCTTTCATATAACTGGTGCTGCTTATTGTCAAGCGATACCAGCCTGCCCTGTATAAACGCATGTGTAATGATGCTGCTTTTCATATCCAGCAAATCACCTTCGCTTACAATAATATTGGCATCCTTACCTGCTTCAATAGAACCTGTCTTATCTGCAATACCCAGGATGGTAGCGGCATTAAGTGTAATGGCCTGTAAAGCCTGTTCTTTGGTTAAACCATAAGCAGCGGCGGTGCCTGCATTATAAGCCAGGTTGCGGTAACGGGTATTATCGCTGTCATCGTTCAAAGCAAACAATACACCGGCAGCCTGCAATACGGCAGGCGTTTTATACGGCTGGTCCACATCATCATCTTCCGTAGCGGGCAGGCTGTGCTGCTCATTCAATATCACAGCAATATTGTTTTGCTTCAGCAGATCGGCAATCTGCCAGCTTTCACTGGCGCCTACCAATACCACATCAAAGCCAAATTCTTTTACAAAATCAATGGCTATCAGCATTTGCTTCACCTGGTCTGCATGGATAAACAGTTTCTGTTTTTTATCAAACAAACCTTTCAGCGCCTCATACTTCAGGTTCACTTCTTTATGCGCTGTTTCCTGCAGGTAAGATTTGGCCTGCGTAAAAAAATCTTTGACTTCCTGTATTTTGTCAAGTGCTTCTTTTGTGGGATCCGGTGCCGGGGCTGCACCCGGAAAACCAGGAAAGCCACCACGCCTGCCCTGGCGCACAATAAAGCTGGGCATGTTCAGGTGAATGCCGTTTTCCATTTTGTAAGCAGCGTCTTCCCAATTCCATGCATCAAACTGCACTACAGAAGAAGATCCGCTGATAACGCCGCCCTGCGGCGCTACACAGGCCAGCAATATGCCGTTTGCCTTCAGCGTATTGATGATTTTGGAATCGGTGTTGTACGCAACAATAGAGCGCACGCTGGGATTGTATTCTCCCAACTCTGTATAATCGTTGGAAGCACGTACGCCATTGGCAATTTCTTTTAAGCCTACATCGGTGTTGGGCAATATCATACCCGGGTACACCTGCTTGCCTTTTACATCAAATACTTTTACGTCTGCAGGAATGGGCATATTGGCGCCCACCTGTTCTATCTTACCATTGTTTATTTTGATGCTGCCATTTTCAATTACCTGGCCATTACCTACGTGTATAGTGGCATTGGTAATAAATACCAGCCCTGTTGAAGCTTTTACCGGGTATACATCTTCCTGGCCATGTACCTGCCCGATAAAAAGAGCCGCAGCTATTATTACTAGTAGTTGTTTCATTGTCTTTTAAATTTTACTGGTTAGCATTGGTTAAATCCTCTGCATCTATTGTAATCAAACCATCGCGGTGTTCGTGATCACCGCAACTCATCAATACCTGGAAACTGGGGGTAGGGGTAGCCATGGATGCGCCGCCTCGTTTTTCACCCAGCAATTTTTGCACTAACCTGTTGCGTTCTGCGCTGATCTGTTTGCGCAGCTGCATATCGCGGTCCAGATCAAAATAAATGGTACCGTCTACAATTGTCTTTTCCGGTTTTGCATAGATGCTCAGTGGGTTATCGCTCCAAACCACCAGGTCGGCATCTTTACCTACTTTGATACTGCCTACGCGATCTGCCACGTGCAGCATGGTAGCAGGATTGATGGTTACCATTTTCCATGCATCTTCTTCACTGATACCGCCATACTTTACACTCTTGGCAGCTTCCTGGTTAAGACGGCGTGCCATTTCTGCATCATCAGAATTGATGGCAACATTCAATCCTACGCGCTGCATAATAGCAGCATTCTGCGGTATGGCATCCTGTACTTCTACTTTATAGGCCCACCAGTCGCTGAAGGTAGAGGCGTTAACGCCGTGCTCTTTCATTTTGTCGGCCACTTTATAGCCTTCCAGTATATGCGTAAAGGTGTTGAAGCGGAAACCAAATTTCTCTGCCACACGCATAGCCGCTGTAATCTCACTTTGTATATAAGAGTGACAGGTAATGAATCTTTTCTTATTCAGTATCTCTACCAGTGCATCCAGCTCCAGGTCGCGGCGTACCGTCATAGGCGCAGCGCCTTTTTTCTTATTATTTTCTTCGGCTGCTTTCATGGCTTTCTGGTAATCGCTGGCGCGCTGAAAGGCATCCATCAATACTTCTTCCACGCCCATACGGGTATCGGGGAAGCGGTTATTACCCTGTGTTGCCGTGGTGCGTTTTACGTTTTCGCCCAGGGCAAATTTGATAAAGGGGTCCCAGTTCTGGAATTTCAATGCTTCGTCGGTTACACCCCAGCGTAGTTTTATCAGCTGTGTTTGTCCGCCAATGGTATTGGCAGAGCCATGCAATATATGTGAAGACGTAACACCACCGCTTAACTGGCGGTAGATATTGATATCATCGGGGTTCAGGTTGTCTGCAATTCTTACTTCAGAAGTTACCGACTGACCGCCCTCATTAATAGAAGCTGCAGCAATATGTGAATGCTCATCAATGATACCCGCTGTAAGATATTTACCGGTGCCATCAATTGTTTTGGCGGCAGCATCTGCCAGGTTTTTGCCCACCTGCACAATTTTACCATTCTTTACCAGTACATCTGTTCCTTCCAGTTTACCTTCTTTCTCGCCGGTCCAGACGGTGGCATTTTTTATCAGGATGGTTTCCTGTTTGGGTAATTCTTCTGCACCATAGCCATTAAAGGGAAAAGTTACTTTACC